>NZ_NCWQ01000056.1:0-31694 GCF_002156885.1 Flavobacterium sp. AJR
AAAAGTTACCTCAAGTAACAACGACCTTAAGGTGGTTATTGCGGCGGGGCTCACCTCTTCCCATCCCGAACAGAGTAGTTAAGCCCGCCTGCGCAGATGGTACTGCAGTTATGTGGGAGAGTATGTCGTCGCCTTTCTTTAGAATCCTCATCATTTATTTGATGAGGATTTTTTTTTGTGCTTATTTTTTTGGGATTTTGTGAAAAAGTTGTTTCGCAAAGTTTCGCAAAAGAAAACACAAAGGTTCGTAAAGTTTAATCAATAGCTTTGCGAACCTTTGTGTTTTTTTCTTTTTTCTTTTTTCTTTCCTCCCTCTGCGGTTAAAACCTGAAGTATTATTTATGCTAAAAATAGCTTTACGAGATACTGTAATCTAAATTGATTTATATGCTAAGTTTTCTTTTGAGCTCTCCAGCTTTATAATCTTACTATTAGCAACAATATTATTCTCGATGAGTAAAACGACAAATCGTAGACTCAGCAGCATATACATGTAAAGATATATAATTGGAATATTCATTCCAATTATATATCTTTGTCATATCATTATATTGTTATGACAAAAAAAGAAAAAATACTAGCTGCCACCTTAAAACTCATCGTATCGAAAGGAATAGACAATACCCCAATGTCTGAAATTGCTAAAGAAGCAGATACAGGAATGGGAACGATTTATAATTATTTTTCTACTAAAGAGGTATTGATAAACGAACTTTACTTTCATCTTAAAGGAAAAGAATCTGAAATCATCATTGATGGATATGATATCACACTTTCTGTTAAACAACGTTTTATCCATTTATGGAGGAAAATGGTTGATTATTTTATTCAGGAGCCCATGGATTTTTTGTTTTTGGAGCAATTTTATTATTCGCCAACTATAGATCCCGCTGCAAAACATAAGGGTGGATTATATGTGAGGGAATTAGATCAAGTCTATCTGGATGGGCAAAAACAGCAATTAATAAAAGAAGGAGATATCAAAGAATGGATTGGGTTTACGAGTGGATCTTTGGTGTCACTTGTCAAATTACATCATAGTAAATACATACATCTACAGGAAACAACCATAGATAATTATATTCAGGCAGCATGGGATGCCGTAAAATCGTGATTTACAAAAATGGAATAATCATTCCATGAAATACTACAACTTTATGTTTAAGAAAAAAATAGCTTACATAGGCTCCTTGAGCCTTATTGGGATGATTACGACTGAATTTGGAGTAATTGGCATTCTACCCCAAATAGCCTCATACTATCATATCAATATTAGTACAGCCGGCTTGTTACTAAGTGCTTATGCCATAACAGTGGCTATTGCAGGTCCGTTCATGACCATGTTCACTTCTGGAATTAATCGGAAAACATTAATGGCTGTGACGATGCTGATCTTTTTACTTACCGGTATTGTATCTTCCTTTGCTCCGCCTTTTTGGTTATTAATGGTTGTGAGGATCTTACCAGCCTTTTTGCACCCAGTATTAGTATCGAATGCTGTTGCGGCAGCCACTAGTTCTGCAGACAAAAAAGTGGCACACCAAATGATGGCCATTGTTATGGCAGGTATAGGTATCGCAACAATTACAACGGTTCCCTTCGCAACCTATATTGCAGGGCTATTTGACAATTGGCAATTATCATTTATGGTTCAGGCATCCATTAGTTTAGTCGTGCTTGTAGCGATTATTATACTTTTGCCTTCGATGCCCATAAAAGAGAAAAAATCCTATGGGAGCCAGTTAAAAATATTGACAAAACCCACATTTTTGGTCAGCGCTTTCTTTTCATTTCTTATGATTGGGGGACTCTTTTCAACCTATAGTTATTTTGCAGATTACCTTAGCAAGGTTAATCATATGAATCCCAAGACAATTGGTTTAATGTTGTTGCTTTTCGGATCTACTGGTGTTCTTGGAAACTTTCTTGCAGGAAAACTATTAACCAAAGATATTACAAAAACTACAGCGGCTTTTCTAATCGGATTGTTGATGATCTGCATTCCGATTTATTACTCCGGAACAATGTCTTTTTCTACAGTGCTTCTAATTGCGGTATGGGGATTCTTGCAAACTCCCTGCTTTCTGACTGCACAGGCTTATATGATAGAGACTGCACCAGAAGCACCTGAATTTGCTAATAGTCTTGCCATCTCTTTTGGGAATCTGGGTATTTCTTTTGGTACGGCAATTGGCGGACTTTTTATTAATAACTATGGTGTTCAGAGCACGCCATGGGTGATGTTTGCATTCTGTACTCTAGCTTTAGTGATGATGTTGTTAAAAAAATTAATTGAAAAACACGTCTGCAGAAAAAGTTAATAGTTTTCTACCACTAACTTTTTTTAATTTATAATTACGCCACTTCTTTTAAAACTTTTTCTGCAAGCATCAATAATTGATTTTTATTTGTAGATACTTTAAAGATTTGTCAATTGAATACAAGTTTGTTTACAATGATAATTATTCGCATGATCCAAGTGGCATTCTGTAAATACTAAATAATTTTCTCCTTCTACTTCAAATCCGTGATCAATAAAATAAAAAAGGCTTGCATTGTAGTTTTTTTATCTGCTTTCAAATTCAGAAAGTAAATCCATAATATTCTGTGAATTTCTATTTATGTTGAAAATTACATGATAGCCTAAAATTCATTTTACACCCTCCTTTAAAAAGACAAAAGAGGGTAGTATAAAATAAGTAATTAGTATTGGATAATTAGTTTAGGGGTACAACTTGCCTGCTTAAAGCATTCGGAGTGCAATAAGTCAGTACCAGAAGATAGGGCAGAGGATAACCATTATGCACGTTGCAAGCCCAACGGTTTACAATTAATCTTTATATTTGATCATTAAATTAATAAAATGAGCGAAAAAACTAAACCGTATGCCTTAATAACTGGTGCCAGCAAAGGAATTGGAAAATCTATTGCTTATGAATTAGCGAAACAGGGTTGTCCACTATTGCTTGTTGCAAGAAGTGACGAGGAATTAAAAGCACTATCTGATGATCTTCAAATTAAATGCGGTATTGATGCTCCTGTTTTATCGATTGATCTTTCAACAAATGGGGCATCGCTAAAAGTAACCGATTGGATTAAAATGAATAATTATCCAGTAGGGTTTTTAGTTAACAATGCAGGTTATGGTGTGTGGGGCGATTTTAGTCAGTCTTCTCTAACCGATCAGCTTGGCATGATGCAACTTAACATGAATGTAGTTGTAGAACTTTCACATTTATTAGTCCCCATACTTTCACAAGAAAAACAAGCCTACATTTTAAATATATCGAGTACTGCTGCATACCAGGCAGTACCTACGTTAGCTGTTTATTCGGCTACAAAGGCTTTTGTTTTATCGTTTACGCGTGCCTTGCGTTTCGAACTTGCTCAAACTTCAATTTCAGTAACTTGTTTTAGTCCAGGCCCGGTTGATACTGGTTTTGCTGCAAGAGCTGGTTTAGACGCTTTTAGCAAAATGGCCGAAAAGTTTAATATGCAGGCTGATGAAGTCGCAAAAATTGCTGTAAAAGCCATGTTCAACAAAAAATCAGAAGTTATTCCAGGTTTTACAAATATTATTTCGGTTTATGCCAACCGTATACTACCAAAGGGATTTATTGAAAAATTGGAATTTCCCTTCCTAGTTTGGAATTTTCCTTTTCAGTCTTGGGATTTGGGATTTAAAAAATTGGAATTTTCCTTCCTAGTTTGGAATTTGGAATTTCAGATTTGGAATTTTCCTTTTCAGTATTGGAATTTCTAATCTAAAGGTACATTTCAACCAAGCCTTCAGGTAAATTCATGATAACTTTTTTGTTATCACGGTCAATTTTTACTAAGAAATGGTCAATCATAGGGATTAACATTTCTACTTCGCCATTAATAACTTCAAAAAGAGGTTGGGCAGTAGAGTCATTTACAGAAACTATTTTCCCGAAAACGCCTAAGCGTTGGTCTTCTATTTCGAAACCGATAACTTCGTGGAAATAAAATTTGTTACCAGTAAGTTTAGGTAACATGCTTAAAGGAAGATAAATAGCGTTACCCATAATGGCATCGGCATCTTCCTCAGTAGTCATGTCTTCAAAACGAATTCTTAAGAAATCGTTTTTGTGTATTGAGCTACTTTCAATAAAAAAAGGAACCAAGTGTTTGTCGCATTCGACAAACACTGATTCCAAGTTTTCGTATAACTCAGGTTCGTCCGTGTCTAAATAAGCCAGAACTTCACCTTTGAAACTAAATTTTTTCGCGATTTTACCTAAATAAAAACATTCTTCTTTACGCATTCTCGCTTAATATAATTATGCTTCAGTTGTTTCGTTATTTTCTTCAGCAGCAGGAGCTTCTTCAGTTGATGCTTCAACTTCAGCAACTTCTTCTACAGCAGGAGTAGCAGCAGCGATAGCGTCAGCTTCAGCTTTTGCAGCAGCAGCTAAACGTTTTGCGTTTACTTCTTGTTCAGCTTTAAAAGCTTTAGATTTAGCATCAGCTTGCGCTTTAGTTAAACCATCTTTCTTAGCGTCAACTTTTCCAGCTTTTGCTTCTAACCAAGCAGCTAATTTTGCATCAGCTTGTTCTTGAGTTAAAGCACCTTTGCGAATACCACCTTCAAGGTGATGTTTCAACAAAGCTCCTTTGTAAGAAAGAATTGCTTTAGCAGTATCAGTTGGTTGTGCACCATTGTGTAACCATTTAACTGCACTATCAAGGTTTAAGTCGATAGTTGCTGGGTTTGTGTTTGGATTGTAAGTACCGATTTTCTCTAAGTATTTACCATCTCTTTTTGAGCGTGCATCTGCAGCTACAACCCAGTAAAAAGGTTTTCCTTTTTTACCGTGTCTTTGTAATCTAATTTTTACTGACATAATCGTTTGATTAAATTTTGAGGTACTCGACCTCTATTAATTAAGGGTGCAAAGATATAATTTTATTCTGAATTACAATTTCTATTTTTCAATTTAATGTTTAAGCCCTTATTTGCTAGTTTTTTATGGTTCTTTTAAGAGATAGATCTAATTATTTTGTTTTTTAATTGATAATTTTGCCAAAATTTAATTTGAATATGAAAAAGTGGTTTTTTCTATTGCCTCTACTTTTATTGTTTATTGCCTGTGATAAGGAAGAAGTGGTGTCGAGTAGTCCTGCCTTTCAGTTCTTGAAAAACGATGTTTTTTGGAGAACTACAACTTATAGTGCTACTATTGATAAGAACGGAGTACTTATAATAACTGGAGGTTTGAATGATGAAAAAGTCGTTTTACAAACAGTTTCGGTAAATGTTAAAACATATATTTTGGGAGTCGATGATGTTTCTACTGCTACATATATAAATTCATTGCCAAAGCAAGAAACTTTGTATAAAACAGGTAAAGGAATAGGAAGTGGTCAGATTATTATCACGGAGTATAATAAGGATACAAATACAGTTTCGGGTACATTTGCATTTATTGCTCCAGATAATGAAGATGTTGCGTCGGTCGAAAAAGCTGTCCGCTTTAAAGAAGGAGTTTTTTATAAAGTGCCAATTACGTTGGTTAACACATCGGAATAGAAAATTTTAAAGAAAGAAAAAAAAATCTATTTGCGACTCTTCTTACTTTTTTTATTGATAATAAAAACATAAATAAGCTAATTTATAGTAGATTAGAAAAAAATAAGATTACATTTGTTGCATATTATAAATAAGTACATATGAATATTTTTGTTGGAAGCCTTCCATTCAGTATTGAGGAAGCAGATTTAAGAGAGTCTTTCGAGGCTTACGGAGCAGTTGATTCAGTTAAAATCATTACTGATAAATTTACTGGAAGAAGTAAAGGTTTCGGTTTTGTTGAAATGACAAATGATGATGAGGCTCAAAAAGCGATTGACGAATTGAACGGAGCTACTGTTCAAGGACGTGCAATTGTTGTAAACAAATCTGAGCCAAAACCAGAAGGCGAAAGAAGAAGTTTTAATAACAACCGTGGAGGAAATGATTCTCGTGGTGGTTATGGTGGTGGAAACAGCCGTGGTGGAGACAACCGTGGAGGTGGAAACAGAGGAGGATATTAATATTTTTTTCTACAATATAAAAAAAGGTGTCAATTTATTGACACCTTTTTTGTTTGTATATGTTTTGCTGTAGAGACGCATATTGTAGAGACGCACCGCAGTGCGTCTAATATTTTTTATAAATTAGCAACCAACCAATCACCAACTTCGCTGGTTTTGTATGCTTTGGTTCCTTTTGGAGCTAAATCTTCAGTGACAATTCCTTGTTCTAATGATTTATTTACAACAGCTCTAATTGCTTCGGCTTCCTCTTTTAGTCCAAAAGCATCTTCAAACATCATTGCAGCAGATAAAATAGTTGCCAATGGATTTGCAATATTTAATCCTGTTGCTTGCGGATAAGACCCGTGAATAGGCTCGTATAATGAAGTGTGTTCTCCAACAGATGCAGAAGGCATTAATCCCATTGAGCCAGAAATTACCGAAGCTTCATCGGTTAAGATATCTCCAAATAAATTCTCCGTGATTAATACATCATAGGAGTTTGGCCATTGTACCAAACGCATCGCAACAGCATCTACAAATTCATAAGATACCGTGACTTCCGGATAATCTTTTTCCATTGCCTGAACCGTTTCTCTCCATAAACGTGAAGTTTCCAAAACGTTTGCTTTATCAACGCAACATAATTTTTTGCTACGTGTCATTGCAAGTTCAAAACCTTTTTTAGCTAAACGTTGTACTTCTGCTCTTGTGTAAACACAATTGTCAAAAGCAGTTTCTCCATTGTCTCTTCTTCCTTTTTCTCCAAAGTAAATCCCACCGGTTAATTCTCTTAAGAAAACCAAATCAGTTCCTTCGATTCTTTCTCTTTTTAAAGGAGAATTATCTATTAATGAAGGGAAAGTAAATGTAGGGCGTACGTTTGCAAATAAGCCTAATTTTTTACGCATTAATAATAACCCTTGTTCAGGTCGAACAGGCGCACTTGGATCATTATCGTATTTTGGATGACCGATTGCGCCAAATAAAACTGCATCGGCAGCCATACAAATTTCATGAGTTTCATCAGGGTAAGGAACTCCAACTGCATCAATAGCGCAAGCTCCTGTAAGAGCAGGTGTCCAGTTAATTTCGTGATTGAATTTTTTTGCAATAGCATCAGATACTTTTACGGCTTCATTAATTACCTCAGGGCCAATTCCGTCTCCTGCTAAAAGGGCGATGTTAAATTTCATTATTTTAAGTATTTTGTTTGTTATTTAGGTTCAAAGAGGCAAAGGCTCAAAGTTTAAAGCAACAAAGAAAAAACCTTTGCACCTTTGTTATTCTGAGTCTTTGTACCTATATTAAGGAATCACATTCAGCATTTTTTGTGTGGCAATAATTGCGGCAACTGTCTGATCAGAATCTAGTCCTCTTGTTTTAAATTCTTTTCCGTTATTAATCCAAGTAATAATAGTCTCGCATAAAGCGTCAGAACTACTTCCTGGAGGGATTCGAACCGCATAATCAATTAACTTTGGTAAAGTCATTTTTTTGCTTTTGTAGATTTTGGTCAATGCATTCATAAAAGCATCAAACTGACCATCTCCTTGTGCATGTTCTTCTATGATTTCTCCGTCAAGATTTAAGCTTAATGTTGATGATGGACGTGTCCCTTTTGAATGCATTAATACGTAAGACTGTATTGTAATTTTATCTTGATACGTATGACTGTTTAAAACGTCAGAAATGATGTATGGTAAATCTTCTTTGGTAACGGTTTCTTTTTTGTCGCCTAATTCGATAATACGTTGAGTAACCAATTTTAAATCCTCTTGATTTAGTTTTAATCCTAATTCCTGAAGATTCTTTTCAATGTTGGCTTTTCCAGAGGTTTTCCCGAGAGCGTATTTGCGTTTTCTTCCAAAACGTTCTGGAAGTAAATCACTAAAATATAAGTTGTTTTTATTGTCACCATCGGCATGAATTCCTGCAGTTTGGGTGAAAACATTATCTCCAACAATTGGCTTGTTGGCAGGAATTCTGTAGCCAGTAAAGGTTTCTACCAATTTACTCACCGAGTATAAAGAAGTTTCCTTGATATTAATACTTACTTCTGGTAAATAATCATTGATTACGGCAACAGTACTTTCGAGAGGTGCATTTCCTGCACGTTCCCCCATTCCGTTTACAGTAACATGAAGTCCTTTAATGCCTGCTTTTACAGCTTCCATTACATTGGCTACACTTAAATCATAATCATTATGTGCATGAAAATCAAAATGGATACTTGGATATTTTGCAGTAATTTTTGAAATAAATTCGAAAGTTTGAGCAGGAATCAATACACCTAAAGTATCAGGAAGCAAAATTCTTTTGATGGGTTGTGTTGCTAAAAAAGCCAGAAAATCAAAAACATATTCGGGAGAATTTCGCATTCCGTTGCTCCAATCTTCCAGATATACATTTGTTTCGATGTCGTTTTCTTTTGCTAAAGCAATACTTGTTGCAATTTCGGCAAAATGTTGTTCTGGTGTTTTTTTTAACTGATGTATAAGGTGGTTCATCGAACCTTTGGTTAATAAGTTCTGAACTTTAGCTCCAGCTTTTTTCATCCATTCGATAGAAACGCCACCATCTACAAAAGATAATACTTCAATTCTTTTAATGTAACCTCTTTCTTCTGCCCAAGATGTTATACTTTTTACTGCCTGAAATTCTCCTTCGCTTACGCGAGCAGAGGCAATTTCTATTCGATCAATATTTAATTCTTCTAATAGTAATTGTGCAATGGTTAGTTTTTCTGCTGCAGAAAAAGATACTCCCGATGTTTGTTCGCCATCACGGAGCGTCGTGTCCATTATTTCAATTTTTCTTTTTTCCATATTGATTTCTGTATTTCTTTTAAAGTGAAATTATAGTTGTTGTTATAATTTTCCTCTCACTTCATTTAACTTCATTGTCATTGAAATAGCTGAATTTTCGATCCAGTTATTGTATTCTTCGATTGTTTTTAATCTTAATTCGTTATCTAAATAATCTTCCTCAACCATTTGACTGGAACCTGCAACTTTAGACCAAATCCCTATTTTTGATTTAAAATCAGAATCTTCATTATGATAAGCTTCGTCTGAATTTATTTTCTCGATAGAATGAAAACCTGCTTCTTTTAATAATTGAGGTAGATCTTCGCCTATCTTATTATTCATTCCGGCATCTGCCCGCCATTTCAAAAAAGTTTTATAAAATTCCTGCATGCTTTCCGGTGGTAATGGATTCCAGATTAAATTAGTGTGATCATAATCCAGAATTGATATTTGACCGTTTGGCTTTAATAATGATTTCATTTTTATTAAAGCTTCTTTAGGATTGCTTAACCATTGTAATGTTCTGGCAGAAACGATTAAATCAAATTTTGTGTCTGGATTGTATTCAAATAAATCAACCGCAATTAATTCTAGATTAGAGACTGATTGATAAGATTCTTTGCCGCTTTTTATGAAAATTTCTGTATTGTCAATTGCAATAACCTTTCCGTTAGGGCCAATAGTATTTGCAATGTCTTTTGAAATTGAACCTGTTCCGCACCCAATATCTAAAATCGTCATTCCGGGTTTTAAAATCTGAATCAGATTTCGATAATCTTTTGATAAACTTCTATCGTCAAATATTTTTGTCGCGTTTTCGTCCCTTTTAATATGTTTATTGCCTTTCATTTACAATAGGATTATTTTTAAAACTTATTTCGATGTTGGATTATTTTCTGAAATATTTTTTCGGTCGATTTAATTTAGAAAGACCCGACAGGTTTCGAAAACCTGTCGGGTCTAGTAGATCGAACGAGATTTTATTAATAAGGAAGTTTATCGGCAAAAGTCACAATATCTTCTTTGATGTTTTGTAAATAATCAATGTCATCAAAGCCATTAATCATATTATTCTTTTTGTATCCATTAATCGAAAAAGATTCTGATTGACCAGTTGCTAATAATGTAATAGTTTGATTTGGTAAGTTGATTTCTAATTCCGTTTTTGGATCAGCTTCAATTGCTTTAAAAATAGTATCAGCAAATTCAGGGCTAACTTGTACAGGAAGAACTCCGATATTTAAGCAGTTCCCCTTAAAGATATCTGCAAAGAAACTAGATACTACAGCTCTAAATCCGTAATCATAAACTGCCCAAGCAGCATGCTCTCTAGAAGATCCAGAACCAAAGTTTTTTCCTCCAACTAAGATTTTTCCAGTATAAGTTGAATCGTTTAAAACGAAATCAGCTTTTGGAGAATCGTCTCCATTATATCTCCAATCTCTAAAAAGATTGTCTCCAAAACCTTCACGTTTTGTAGCTTTTAAGAAACGAGCCGGGATGATTTGATCGGTATCTACGTTTTCTATCGGTAGCGGCACTGCACTACTAGTAAGTATATTAAATTTATCGTATGCCATTTTGATATCTGCTTTAGGCTGTAGGCTATAAGCTTTAGGCTTTTCCTACAGGGTGTATTATGTTATTGTATTTTTTGCTTGAAGCCTATTGCTTAAAGCTTATAGCGAGAATTAAAATAACTCTCTAGGGTCTGTTAGTTTTCCTGTTACGGCGGCTGCTGCTGCCATAATCGGACTAGCCAAAAGTGTTCTTGAGCCAGGACCTTGGCGACCTTCAAAGTTTCTATTAGATGTACTTACTGCATATTTTCCAGCAGGAACTTTATCATCGTTCATAGCTAAACAAGCAGAACAACCAGGCTGACGTAATACAAAACCTGCTTCGGTTAAGATTTCTAAAAGACCTTCTTCTTTAATTTGTGCTTCAACAACATGAGATCCTGGAACTAACCAAGCAGTTACATTATCAGCTTTTTTGCGTCCTTTTACAATTTCTGTAAAAGCTCTAAAATCTTCAATACGACCATTAGTACAACTTCCTAAGAATACAAAGTCGATTGGTTTTCCAATCATTACATCATTTTCTTGAAAGCCCATGTAAGCCAAAGATTTTTTATAGGTTTCTTCACCGCCTTCAACTTGGTTGGCGTTCGGAATATTTTTAGAGATACCAATTCCCATTCCTGGATTAGTACCATAAGTAATCATCGGTTCTATATCTGCTGCGTTAATGTTTAATTCAGCATCAAAAACTGCATCAGCATCGGTTTTTAAAGTTTTCCAATAAGCAACCGCTTTATCCCAAGCTTCACCTTTTGGCGCATATAATCTTCCTTCAAGGAAATCGAATGTTTTTTGGTCTGGAGCAATCATTCCTCCACGAGCACCCATTTCGATACTTAAATTACAAACAGTCATACGACCTTCCATGGTCATGTTTTCAAAAACATTTCCTGCATATTCAACAAAATATCCGGTACCTCCAGAAGTAGTTAATTGAGCGATAATATAAAGAGCAACATCTTTTGGTCCTACACCTTTACTTAATTCGCCATTTACGTTGATACGCATTTTCTTTGGCTTTGGTTGCATGATACATTGAGTAGATAAAACCATTTCGACCTCAGAAGTTCCAATACCAAATGCAATCGCTCCAAAAGCACCATGAGTAGAAGTATGTGAATCTCCACAAACTATAGTTGCACCAGGCAATGTAATCCCGTTTTCAGGACCTACAACGTGAACGATTCCGTTTTTTTTATGGCCTAAACCCCAGTGAGAAATTCCGTATTCGGCTGCGTTATCTTCTAATGCTTTTAGCTGATTAGCAGATAAAGCATCTTCAACAGGTAAATGCTGATTTATAGTTGGTGTGTTGTGATCGGCAGTTGCAAAAGTGCGTTCTGGGTATAAAACCGAAATGCCTCTGGATTTTAATCCTAAAAAAGCAACAGGACTTGTAACTTCATGAATAAAATGACGGTCAATGAAAAACACATCGGGTCCATCTTCAATTTTACGCACAACGTGCGAATCCCATACTTTGTCGAATAATGTAGTACTCATTTTTAACTATTTTTTAATTGTAATTTGCATGTAATCATAAGAGGATAACAAAATTAGAAAAAGAATCAAAAGCGAAAATTGGCATATTCGATTATATACGATACCCAAACTTAAATACAAATTATAAACTCGTTCGCTTTGTTTGATATTCGTTAAGGTGTTAAATTTTTCTTTGCTTTTCTCTTTCTCTTTTTAATTAGGTTGCTTTTGATTGTTGTAGAGGTTGCTAATTTGTGGATTTATTGCTATTTAGCTGTGTTTAAAGCGGTTTTGTAATAAATAATATAACAAAATGTGGAAAAATAGTAGTAAATTATAATTCTTTCTTTTGATTAAAGCAGTTTAAAAATGAAGTAATTGGATGTTTTATTCGGTTAAAACTATTCTATATAAAGCTGTTTTTTTAATTGCATTTTACGACATCCAAAAAATGTATTTTTTGTTTTTTAGAATGAAGTTAAAATCAATTTGAGTGATTATGACGGGTAGCTGACAATTACTTTTTAAAAGGATTACTAATATTGAAAATTCTAATTTTAAAAAAATAATGTCATGAATTTAAATCAAATTGCTTACAGAATTGGAGTTATTGGAACCGTAATTATTTTAGTTTGGGTTGGACTTTTTAAGTTTACAGCTGCCGAAGCTGGAGCAATAAAAGGCTTAGTCGAAAATCATTTTGCAATGAGTTGGATGTACAAAGTAATGTCGGTGCAAGTTGTTTCTAATGTTATTGGAGTTTTTGAAGTCTTTACTGGGGTTGGACTATTGTTTTCTTTATTTTATAGAAAAATCGGAATCTACGCAGGAGCAGCTTCGGCTGTTATATTTATTACAACTTTAAGTTTCCTAATTACAACTCCAGGTGTTTTTAGAAGTGTGGAGGGGTTTCTTGTAACAGATTTTTTTATTTTAAAAGACATTCCATATTTGGCAATTTCTTTGATGGTGTATGCGAAAAGCAAGGAGTAAATAAAAGAAATTTTACCTACCATTCAATATAAAAGAAATAATTAATCCAAATTATCAAAAACATAACGAGTTTTAATAATTTGGATTGATTATTATAGCTACCAATCCTTACAATCGATGTGGGCTTTTATCAAAGCGATCATTTATTGAAAAATGATATTGCAGACCCAATTCTAACCCAATTCGTAAATTATGTGTAGTTTTTTTAGAATCATTCCAATCAGGTGTGTCTGAATAGTAAGGGAAATTATCTGCAGAAGTGAAATCATATTCATATCTTAAATTTGTAGAATAGGAAATTTTATCTGACAGAAAACCTTTTAAACCAATTGAACCAATTATACCAAATAAAGTTTTTTTGTGCATTTTTCCTTCGTCACTATAATATTGATTTCTTTCTGGATGTTGATAAGAAATATATTCACCATAATCTGAAGTATGTGTTCTTATTTCATATTCATCTTCTGCAATTGTTTTATAATATTTCAGAAAAGAAAACTGTATTCCTTGATTAAATGTTAAAAATAATTTCTCTTTTAAGTGATAATAATATTGAACAGTTATGGGAGTTTTATAATACTCAAAACTTGATTTTATACTTGTATTGTCTCCAACGACATCAAAAAAGTATTTTTCGTTTTGTTTCGAATATTCAAACCCAGTTTTTACACCCCAACTGTCATTCCAGTTTTTTTCGATTGTGAGTCCAAAACCAAAACCATTTGGCAAATCTTGTTTGTCTTTATTATAAAGGAAGTTTGAATTTATTCTAGTGAAAAAGAAAGGATTCAAATTTATTCCAACTTGCCAATCAGTTATATCTTGAGCATTTCCCGCAAAGGAAATACTCAAGATCATGGCAATTACTAAGTTTTTCATGTTTAATTGTTTAAAATTATTTTGCCCGTTAAGACATTCTTTTCAGTTATTACTTTTAAAATATAAATCCCTCCTTTTAGTTTGCTTGAAAGCTCAATTTGCAATTCATCTTGATTGTAGAATTTAGATTCTTGAACTAATTTCTGATTTTGATTAAAAATCTGATAATTGCTAGAAAGTATTTCTGGAAGTTTTATTGTAATATTTCCGTTTGTAGGATTTGGTGAAATTATAATTTCTGAAATCTCACTTTCTGGAGCTAATCTTGCTTCAAAACAAGGAGTTGGTGTGTCTAAGGAGTATATTTCACTAGCTATAGCTCCAGTACAGGAGTTAGCATAAGTGACAGTAACATTAACGTTTCTTGACACGGTAGGATGCGCCATTATAGGCGGAGTAACTCTTATGCTTCCATAAAACATAAAACTAAAGTTTTTTCATATAAATTAATTTCTTTTAGAGTTTAAAGGCTTCAAAAGTAACTTGTGCTACATTCTTTTTGTTGTATTTTCTTACTCTACTTCAATACTATATTATCTGTTTTGGACAGAAAAATCTGTTTTGGTTGCGATGTATATTTTTATTTTTAAGTTGTCATTTTGCTCTCCCTTGTTGATAACTTCCTTTTTTAATAGCTCAAAAAAAGACTAAATTTGTAGTTCCTCCATTTTCCATCCAGCGATTTTATTTAGTTCTTGTTATCAGGGATTTAGAATAGAGATAATTGGAATTTGGAATTTTAAAAATTGTCTTTTAAAGAAAACTATGTATTTAATATTCGATACCGAAACTACTGGATTACCAAAACGTTGGGATGCTCCAATAACCGATTCTGATAACTGGCCTCGCTGTATTCAGATCGCTTGGCAGCTTCATGACGAAATGGGGCAATTAATCGAACATCAGGATTACTTGGTAAAACCTGAAGGATTTAATATTCCGTATGATGCCGAGCGTATTCACGGAATTTCTACAGAGTTGGCTGAAGCCGATGGAATCACATTGGCAGAAGTTCTGGAGAAATTTAATATTGCATTAAGTAAAACTAAATTTATTGTAGGTCAGAATTTAGGTTTTGACGTTAATATTATGGGAGCCGAGTTTCATAGAATGGGCGTGGAATCTCCAATGAGTTCTATGCCAGTTTTGGATACTTGTACTGAGGTTACTGCTTCATTATTAAAGCTTCCGGGAGGTCGTGGAGGAAGATTTAAGTTACCAACGTTAACAGAATTACATAGTTATCTTTTTGAAAAACCTTTCGCAGAAGCGCACAACGCAACTGCTGATGTTGAGGCAACTACGCGTTGTTTTTTGGAGTTAATAAGAAGAGAGGTTTTTACCAAAGAAGAACTGGATGTTCCGAAGGATTATTTCAAGGAATTTCAGAATAGGAATCCTCAGGAATTTCCGTTAATTGGTTTAAAACACATCAATTTAAAAGCAGCTTCTGATAAAATCAGAGAGCAATTAAAAGCTCTGGAATCTGTTGGTAATGAAACTACGGTTTCTCATTCTGACAGAGAAGATTTTAAAGCGGCAAAATATTCGCATTTACACAACCATACGCAGTTTTCGGTTTTGCAATCGACTATTGGGATTGGTAATATTGTTTCGGCTACAGCCAAAAACGGAATGCCGGCAGTTGCTATGACCGATACAGGAAACATGATGGGAGCTTTTCATTTTGTGAGCGCCGTTATGAATCATAATAAAGCTGCTTCTGGAAAAAATAAAGCTTTGGTTGAGGCTGGTGAAGAACCAACAGAAACTGAGATAAAACCAATCGTGGGTTGTGAGTTTAATGTTTGTGATAACCACTTAGATAAAACCAAGAAAGACAACGGAAATCAGGTTGTATTATTAGCCAAAAATAAAAAAGGGTATCACAATTTGGCAAAAATGTCATCGATTGCCTTTACGAATGGGTTTTATTATGTTCCCAGAATTGACCGTGCTATTGTTGAAAAATACAAAGAAGATATCATGGTTTTATCTGGGAATTTATACGGAGAGATCCAAAGTAAAATTCTGAATGTTGGTGAAAACCAAGCTGAGGAAGCTTTGATTTGGTGGAAAGAACAATTTGGAGATGACTTTTATCTTGAAGTCATGCGCCACAATCAGGAAGATGAAAATCGTGTGAATAAAACGCTGATTGAGTTTTCTAAAAAACACAATGTCAAATTAATTGCGACTAATAATACTTATTATTTAAATAAAGAAGATGCCAATGCACACGATATTTTATTGTGTGTAAAAGATGGTGAAAAACAAGCTACGCCAATTGGTCGTGGTCGTGGATATCGTTACGGATTACCAAATCAGGAGTACTATTATAAGTCGCCTGATGAGATGAAAAAACTCTTTGCAGATTTACCAGAAGCGATTATCAATATTCAGGAAATTGTAGATAAGGTTGAGATTTATTCGCTTTATCGTGATGTATTGCTTCCTAAATTTGATATTCCGGAGGAGTTTGTAGTTGTCGAGGATGAAGCTGATGGTGGAGTTCGAGGTGAAAATAAATATTTGCGTCACCTTACTATGGTTGGTGCAAAAAAGAGATATGGAGAAATTACAGAATCTATTCAGGAACGTTTAGACTTTGAGTTATTAACGATTTCGAATTCTGGTTATCCTGGTTATTTCTTGATTGTTCAGGATTTTATTGCCGAAGCCAGAAATATGGACGTTTCGGTAGGACCTGGTCGTGGATCGGCTGCTGGATCTGCAGTAGCGTATTGTTTAGGAATTACGAATATTGACCCGATTAAGTATGATTTGCTTTTTGAGCGTTTCCTTAATCCGGATCGTGTATCCATGCCCGATATTGATATCGATTTTGATGATGAGGGTCGTGGTCGTGTTATGGATTATGTAATTAATAAATACGGACAGAATCAGGTTGCGCAAATTATTACGTATGGTAAAATGGCAACGAAATCGGCGATTCGTGATACGGCTCGTGTACTGGATTTGCCATTGTTTGAGGCCGATAGAATTGCAAAACTGATTCCGGGTATGATGCCGTCTAAATGGAATTTAGCGCGTTTTATTTCTGAAAGTGAGGAGGAAGTTAAAAAAGCACTTCGTTCGGACGAATTTGAGAATGTAAAAGAGTTAATTGCTATTGCCAATGAAGATGATTTGGCTGGTGAAACAATTCAACAAGCAAAAATCCTTGAAGGATCGATGCGAAATACCGGAATTCACGCTTGTGGTGTAATTATTACGCCATCGGATATTACGAATTTCGTTCCCGTTACCACAGCAAAAGATTCTGATTTATATGTAACACAGTTTGATAACTCGGTTGCAGAAAGTGCAGGATTGCTAAAGATGGACTTCTTGGGTCTGAAGACCCTTACCTTGATAAAAGATACCGTTAAACTGGTAAAATATAGAAACGGAATTGATTTGGATCCCGATACGTTTCCGATTGATGATGTTGAAACTTATGCACTTTTCCAGAGAGGAGAAACAGTTGGAATCTTCCAATATGAGTCACCCGGAATGCAGAAATACATGAAGGATCTGAAGCCTACGGTTTTTGGAGATTTAATTGCCATGAATGCTTTGTATCGTCCGGGACCATTAGAGTATATTCCTTCTTTCGTAAGAAGAAAAAATGGCGAAGAAGAAATCAAATACGATTTAGATGCCTGTGAGGAATATTTGGGAGAAACCTACGGAATTACGGTTTACCAAGAGCAGGTAATGCTTTTGTCGCAATCGCTGGCTGACTTTACAAAAGGTGAGGCCGACGTTTTGCGTAAGGCGATGGGTAAGAAACAAAAAGATGTACTGGATAAAATGAAGCCTAAGTTCGTAGAACAAGCGGCTAAGAAAGGTCATGATGCAAAAGTTCTGGAGAAAATTTGGAAAGACTGGGAAGCATTTGCGAGTTACGCCTTTAATAAATCGCACTCGACTTGTTATGCCTGGATTGCTTACCAAACGGCATACTTAAAAGCGCATTATCCTGCTGAATATATGGCTGCGGTACTTTCTAATAATATGAACGACATTAAGCAGGTTTCGTTTTTTATGGAAGAATGTAAACGAATGGGATTACAGGTTTTAGGACCAGATGTAAACGAGTCGTTTTATAAGTTTACTGTAAATGATGAATATGCTGTGCGTTTTGGAATGGGAGCTATCAAAGGAGTAGGTTCTGGAGCAGTGGCAACAATTGTAGAAAGTAGAAAAGACGGTAGATATAAATCGATTTTTGATTTGGCTAAACGAATAGATTTGCGTGCTGCGAATAAAAAAGCAATCGAAAATCTGGCTTTGGCTGGTGGTTTTGATTCGTTTGAAGGAACTACAAGAGCACAATATTTTCATGATGATGGAGACGGAATTACTTTTTATGAAAAGGCAATTCGTTATGGATCCAAGTTTCAGGAAAACGAAAATTCATCGCAAGTGAGTTTGTTTGGAGAAACAAGCGAGGTACAAATTGCCGAGCCTGTTGTACCTCCTTGTGAAGACTGGAGTACGATGGAAAAACTGGCTAAGGAGAAAGAAGTTGTTGGGATTTATATCTCTGGACATCCTCTTGATGATTTTAGATTTGAGATGAAATACTTTTGTAATGCGAGATTAGAATCGCTGAAAAGTATGAATGAATATGTGGGTAAAAATCTAAATTTTGCAGGAATTATAAATAACGTGCAACACCGTGTGGCAAAAAATGGAAAAGGCTGGGCGGTATTTAATTTGGAAGGATATGATGAAAGTTATGAGTTTAAGATTTTTGGTGAAGAATACCTGAAATTCCGTCATTTCCTGATTCAGAATAATTTTGCCTTCCTGAAAATATTAATAAAAGACGGATGGGTAAATCATGATACAGGTAAAAAATCTGATCCAAGAATGCAATTTGTTGAAATAAGACAATTGCAGGATATTCTGGAAGCTTTTGCTAAAAAGTTGATTTTATTGTTGAACATAAAAGACTTACATGAAGACTTTATTCATAGGTTGAGTCATTTGTTTAGTGAGAATAAAGGCGATAATCAGGTAACTTTTGAAATCATGGAATTAGAAAAAGTAAAGCGCTTGGTTCAGGTTGAAACGAATAATGAGTTTGAAGAAACTGAAGATGCTGTTTTTGTTGATGAAAACGATGAAAATGATACTGATGAAGTTGCTGCTACAAAAACACCTGAGGTTACTGAGGTGGAAGAAATAAGTGTGGTTACTAAGCTGACTATGCCGAGTAGAAGGTTAAAAATTAAGATTTCGACCGAGTTATTGCAAGAATTAGAGAAAATGCAGATAAATTTTAAGCTGAATTAAATTTTAACAGTTAAAATTTTGAATAATGTGTTTTTTTAACGTTAAAATTATGCATGCATACTATTTTTTTAGTATCATTGTGTTGAATTACAACGATTGCGCTCCTATTGCCCCAATGCATAAAGAGAACATTCTGTTAAATTATTTTATGTTTGTATAAATTATTTAAGAAAAAAATTATGAAAAAGAACCTTTTTTTATTAGGATTAATGGTTTGTTCTATGACTATGGTAGCTCAAACTGAAACACAAAAACCAGAAAGCTGGTATTTTAAATTAGGCGGGTCATATTTCTTGCAAACTGCCGCAACTGAGTTTCCTACAGTAGGAGGAAATCTTCCTTTGGATAGAACTTACGTTGGGGGTAAGTTAGTTTCTGAAGAAAGTGTTACAGGTTCTTTTGGTGAAGGTTTTAGAACTGGTGTTACTGCGGGTTATAGATTTAATGCTCGTTTAGGGGTTGAGTTAGGGGTTAATTATTACACTAGTAATGATAAAACAATGGCGCAAACCAGATCAGATGTGCCTATTACGCCAGCTGGAGTGTATAGTTTTAAATCAGTAGGTCAAATTACTGCTTTTGATTTAGCACCAGCATTAGTGTTATTTTTAGGAGAGCACAAAGGTTTTGAGCCGTATACAAAAGTTGGAGTTTTAGTTCCTATTCATGGAGATTTGGAAATCACTACTGATGCATACGCGCCGATTGCTTTTACTCCAGCGGGAGTTCCAGCTGCTTTTGGAGAAGTTCGTAGCGTTGATAAAGTAAAACCAAATCCAACAGTTGGTTTTGTTGCTGCTTTAGGAACATCATATAAATTAGGAAAAAACATTTCGGTTTTTGCTGAATTAGAATACCGTAACTTTACTGTACACGGAAAAACTAAAGAAACGACTGAATTTACTGTTAATGGTAATGATGCTTTGGCGACTAGATCGACTTCTCAAATACATACAAATTACAGAAATTCTTTAAATACAACTTCTAATAATGCTTTGACAAATCCTAATGGTGTTGATAAAACACAAGCAATGGATGAATTAAGTTCTTACGTTGGTATTTCAGGTTTAGGTCTTACTTTAGGTCTTAAATATAGTTTGTAATATAATTACTTTAATAGTTTTAGAAAAGAGGATGTTCGAAAGAATATCCTCTTTTTTGTTTTAATTCTGATTAGGAATCTATTGTGTTTTAGCTTTTTGGTGTTGAGTTAAAGTGTGATAAAGTAGAAAAGACTCTTGTGGATTGCTAGGGTGTTAGCCCTGATAGAAGCGGTATCCTTTTAAGGCTTTCTTTAAGCCGTAAAAGATATAGCTGATAGCAGGATAAAGCTCCTGAAATTGCTTAAATAACGATAGAAGTATAGAAATTTGTAATGCGTTTATAATGAAAACTAATTTGTAAATTGAGGTGAATTGATTTTAAATTTCTAAATTTGTACTCGAGTTTGAAACTCATTAAAAATTGTCCCCCGAAGCGAAGTCTGAGGGTTAAACTTTAAACAAAAAAGAAAATGGCATTAGCAATAACAGACGCTACTTTTGATGAAGTAGTTTTGAAATCAGATAAACCAGTTATGGTTGACTTTTGGGCAGCATGGTGTGGGCCTTGTAGAATGGTTGGACCAATCATTGACGAATTAAGCACTGAATATGCTGGAAAAGTAGTAGTAGGAAAAGTAGACGTAGATGCAAATCAAGAATTTGCTGCAAAATACGGTGTACGTAATATTCCAACTGTTTTGGTTTTTCATAACGGTGAAGTAGTAGGTAAACAAGTAGGAGTTGCTCCGAAACAAACTTACGCAGATAGTTTAGACGCATTGTTGTAATCGAATCCGATTATAATTTATATAGAAAGGTTTGGCGAAAGTCAAACCTTTTTTTATTTTTAACGAATATCAATACCTATTCCTAAAATGAAAATTATTTACTGCTTCCTTGGTTTCTTTGTTCTAACTAGTATTTGTTGGTCTCAATCTGTAAAAAAGAAAGAGTTTATATTGGAAAAAGGAGTTTCTGAGGAATTGGCGATTTTCCGAAAACAACAAATCTCGGATGTAACGTATGAATTATCGTTTGCAATTCCTGATAAAAAAGACCAGCAGATTGTTTCGGGTCTTGCTGTAGAGTTTAAATTGTTGGATTTAAGTCGCCCTTTGTATTTGGATTTTAACGAAAAATCGCAGAACCTAAAATCGATTCTTGTAAACGGCAAAAATGTTGCTATTGTGCATGAGAAAGAACATATCGTTATTTCTGAAAAGAGCATAGTGAAAGGTAACAATAAAGTCGAAATTTCATTTATAGCTGGAGATATATCGTTGAACAGGAATGATGATTTTCTTTATACGCTGTTAGTTCCTGATAGAGCTAGTACGTTGTTTCCTTGTTTTGATCAGCCAGATATTAAAGCAACTTATGTGCTTAGTCTTACTGTGCCAAAAGATTGGGCTGTTCTTGCTGGTGCGAGTGTAGAAGAGAAGTTTGATAAGGAAGAAACGGTTACTTATAAGTTTGGGAAATCAGACAAAATGAGTACTTATTTGTTTTCGTTTGTGGCTGGTCAATTTAAAAAAGTCACCGAAAACCCTCGTGGTAATAGGTCGATGACAATGTTATACAGGGAAAATAATCCCGATAAAATAAAAGCAAGTACAGATACTATTTTTAATTTACATCAGCAATCATTAGGTTTCTTGGAGCAATATACACAATATCCGTTTCCTTTTCAGAAGTTGGATTTTGCCTCGATTCCTGTATTTCAATATGGAGGAATGGAGCATGTGGGAGCTATTCAGTATAAAGAGTCTTCTTTGTTCTTGGATAATAGCGCTACTGATAGCGAGAAATTGAATAGAGCTAAGCTTATTGCTCACGAAACTGCTCATATGTGGTTTGGTGATTTGGTGACTATGAAATGGTTTGATGATGTATGGATGAAAGAGGTTTTTGCAAATTTTATGGCTGACAAAATCATGAATCCAATTTTTCCGAAGGTAAATCATGGTTTACAGTTTTTAACAGCTCATTATCCTAGTGCGTATGACGAAGATAGGTCTGCGGGAACACATCCGATTAAGCAAAAATTAGCAAATCTTAAAAACGCAGGATCGCTTTACGGAAGTATCATTTATAATAAAGCGCCAATTATGATGCGTCAATTAGAAGCTTCGATGGGTGAAGAGGCTTTTAAGAAAGGTATACAGAAGTATATTGAGAAATATGCTAATGATAATGCTAATTGGGAGGATTTAGTCGAAATTCTGGATGCTGAATCTCCATTGGACATTAAGAAATGGAGTGATGTTTGGGTTAATAAATCCGGAAGGCCTATTCTTACAGCGTATATTGAGTATGATTCTGGAAATCGTATACAACGTTTTGAAATTAATCAACAGGCAGAGGATAAATCGAATAATCTTTGGCCGCAGCTTTTTGATATAGGATTGGTTTATCCTGATGGTGTTAAGGTGGTTAAAGTAGCTGTAAAGGATAAAATAACAAAGGTAGATGGTATTTTAGGTTTGGCTAAGCCAATGACAATTATATACAATTATAATGGGTTGGGTTATGGCGTTTTTCCTGTAGATGTAAATAATCTGGATTATACAACAATAAACGATGAGGTAGCAAGAGCATATAGTTATATTAACCTTTATGAAAATATGTTAGCGGGTACGGTTGCTCCTGCAAAGACTTTTGATGCTTGTTTGGAAGGAATTAAAGTGGAGCAAAATGAATTGGTTATTAAGATATTATCAAGTCAATTAAATACTGTTTTTTGGAAATTTCTTGGAGATAAGCAACAAAGTATAAATCAGCAAAAACTTGAGGAGATTGTTTATAGTCGTTTACAAAAGGATTTGCCAAAAAATATTAAAAAGACGTTGTTTGGTTTGTTTAGCTCTATTGCTTATTCTGATACAGGAAAGGAAAAATTATACCGAATATGGAGTAAAGAAGAGGTAATTGCTAATTTAAAATTAAATGAAGATGATTATACAAGTATGGCTATGAATTTGGCTATATTTAAACATCAAAAGGCGGATGAGATTTTAAGTAAAACAAGAGCAGAGATTAGTAATCCAGATAAGCAAAAGCGATTTGATTTCTTGCTTCCGTCTTTATCAAAAGAAGATTCTGTTAGAGGAGCTTTTATGATGTCTTTAAAAGACGAGAAAAACAGAGAGAAGGAATCTTGGGTTTCGGTTGCTTTGGCAAATGTGCATCATCCGTTACGTCAGGAAAGTGCTCAGAAATATATTAGGTTTTCATTGGATTTAGTGAGTGAGATTCAGCGAACAGGAGATATTTTCTTTCCAAAAGACTGGTTGAATAATACTATTGGGAAATATTCGTCGAAATATGCTTTTGATGAAGTGCAGCGATTTTTAAAAGAAAATCCTAATTTTAGTCCAATATTAAAGAGAAAGTTGCTGCAATCGACAGATAGTTTGTATCGAGCGCAAAAAATAAAATAAGAAATCGAATGAAGATTGAATCGCAAATAGAGAAAATTTCTAGTTTTCAGCATCTTGAGATGTTGGCTAATCAGGTTGTGGAAGGTTTTATTTCGGGAATGCATAAAAGTCCGTTTCACGGTTTCTCGGCAGAATTTGCTGAGCATAAAGTGTATAATGTTGGCGAAAGCACAAAACATATCGACTGGAAATTGTATGCCAAGACAGACCGTTTGTATGCAAAGCGATTTGAAGAAGAAACAAACTTGCGTTGTCATTTAATAATAGATAACTCGGCATCGATGCATTATCCTGATTTAAAAGCAAATCAATCTTTTTATGAGAATAAAATAGGATTCTCGGTTTTGGCATCGGCTGTTTTAATGAATATTTTAAAGAAACAACGTGATGCAGTAGGCTTGAGTGTGTTTTCGGATAGTTATGAGTATTACGCACCCGAAAAAGGGAGTGATCGTCATCATAGAATGTTGCTTAATAAACTGGAAGAACTTCTGGAAAAACCTAAGACGAGTAAAAAAACAGATACGGTTACGTATTTGCATCAAATTGCGGAGAAAATCCACAGACGTTCGATGATTGTCCTATTTACAGATATGTTTCAGTCTAGTGGCGATGCGTCGGGAGAGGAATTATTGTTTAATGCATTGCAACATCTTAAACATAATAAGCATAAAGTGGTTTTGTTTCATGTAATAGATAAGGAAACAGAAGTGAAATTTGACTTTGATAATGCGCCACGCAAATTTATTGACCTGGAAACTGGTGAAGAAGTGGCTGTTTTTGCTGATAATGTGAAAATAGAATATGAAAAAGAGGTTGAAAGTTATTTTAAGAGACTGGCTTTAACTTGTGCTCAGAACAGAATTAAGTATGTTCCGGTCGCAGTGGGTGATAATTTTGAAAAAATATTAACTACTTATTTGGTTGAAAAACAAAACTTTGGATAATGAGTAAAAAAATAAATTAAAATTTTTCACAAAAAGGCTTGCAGAAACGAAATTCTATACTATCTTTGCAACCGCAATAACGCAGAGGTTTGGTAGTTCAGTTGGTTAGAATACATGCCTGTCACGCATGGGGTCGCGGGTTCGAGTCCCGTCCAGACCGCAATATTGGGAAAAGCCTTTCTTTATAGAAAGGCTTTTTTGCCCAAATACGGTATCTAAGATTAGTTGTGTTGTTTGGTCGGCCTTGTAAGCTGACCGGGTTTAGTAGTTAGACCAATGAAAAGCTTTCCACTTTTGTGGATGGCTTTTTTGATTTAAGACCTTTTTGGTTTGGGAGATTAACCCGAAAAAATTAACCACAAAGGACGCTAAGATTTACGCGAAGTCCGCAAAGCTTGATTTATTAAGTTCTGTGGATTTTTTGTTTAAGATGGATGAGTGTTCGTGTGGCAATAATTTAACCACAAAGAATATTAAGATTTACACAAAGTCCGCAAAGTTTTAATTAAGCTTTGCGGACTTTGCGTTTTTTAACTTTGCAGTCTTTGCGGTTAAATTAGGAATTGAGTGCAAAAGTTGGAGGTTACGAAAAAAAAGATTACCGCAAAGAACATTAAGATTTACACAAAGTCCGCAAAGTTTTAATTAAGCTTTGCGGACTTTGCGTTTTTTAACTTTGTAATCTTTGCGGTTAAATAGGTAATGAAGTCCAAATTTCAAATACGTTTATTCCAATTATGCGTTAAAAAGAGGATATCTGCCCTGATATTATTTATATGATGGGAAAATAGTATTTTCTACTTTAATAGAAATCAATGGATTAAAAAAATAACGATTTTTTTTGTTTAAAAAACACGAAAAAAGCTTGTAGAATCACAACTTCTGTTGTACTTTTGCCCCACAATAAAGCGAGTTGGTTTGGTAGTTCAGTTGGTTAGAATACATGCCTGTCACGCATGGGGTCGCGGGTTCGAGTCCCGTCCAGACCGCAATATTGGAAAAGCCTTTCTTAACGGAAAGGCTTTTTTTATTTTATAGTAATTCCACTCCGCTTAATTATCTTCCTTATATTTATATATCGCAAAAAGTCTGTTGATATACACGTACTACAATGGAACATTCAATTCATAAAGAACATAAGTACTATATTAAAACGGTAGATACTGATAAAAAAAGTATTTATTGTTATCATGATTTGATGGGGGAATTATATGTTCCTACACATAAACATAATAAAGCACAATTTCTTTATACGGAAGGCGATGTTGTATTTGTAACGACTGAAACCAAAACGTATTTTTTACCAGCAAGACATTTTATATGGATTCCAAGTGGAATTGAACACAGCATTCATCCAAAGTCTGAAAACGTGATGATGCGAAATTTATATTTTCCTGTAGAGAAAGATGAAGATGTTTTTTATCAAAAAGAAGGTATTTATCCAGTTAATAATTTACTGCTTCAAATGATGCTTTTTACCAATCAATGGAATGGTGATCTTAAAAAAGGAAGTCCGAATTTTGTGATTGCTAAAGCTATAAAAGCGATATTACCCCAAATTTGTTTAACCAATTTACCACTAGAATTACCTTTGCCAAAAGATGCTCGCTTGAGTAAAATCTTGCGTTATGTTGAAAACAATTTAGGAGAAACGATTCTGTTTGGAGAAGTTGCGCATCAATTTGGATATAGCGAGAAGTCTTTATACCGTTTGTTTCAGAAAGATTTAGGAATGTCTTTTATTCAATATTATACAATCAGAAGAGTATTAAAAGCAATTGAATTGCTGCTTGATCGAAAATTATCTGTAAAAGAAGTAGCTCAAGAAGTTGGGTACAGTAGTGTGCCAACATTTAGCAATACTTTTTTTAAGATATTAGGACAGCGACCTTCTGATTATCTTAATGGAGAAAACATTCTGAAAAGAGGGAAGTTGTAAAAGGTAATCTACTTATTGAGTATTGGTTTTTTTTAGCGAAATCTGTATGAGTAAAATGTTTTCACGCAGATTCGGCAGATTTTTTAAATAAGTAAAAAGTTTTCTTTGTTGTTTTTAATACAGATTTATATTCCTGAATAATTTATCATTTTTTTTTATCTTCTAAAAGCTATTGAATTTGAGTGAGTAAAATGTTTTCACGCAGATTTAGCAGATTCGGCAGATTTTTGAATCGCAAACTTGTCTTTCTGAGGAACGAAGAATCACCACAAGAATATCCATAATCTTTGTCGAGCTACTAACGGAGATTCTTCGTTCCTCAGAAAGACAATATTGAGGCTTGTGCTACTAAATCCGCATGAAAAACTCAATTGTTAAAATTTGTCCGAAATGAATATGTTATTGACTTTTTAGAATTATCAGGCAATTATAAAATGAAAGAACTTTGCAGTGAATAAATCACACTACTTTCATGTTCCTTAAAAAATGGTTTTCGATACAGTGTTATCGTCCAAAAAAAATAGCTTTAATCCTGATTTTACTTGGGATAACTACACTACAAGCTCAGCAAATAAATCCGATTTCATTACAAGAAGCGATTAAAATTGCAAAAGAAAATAACAAAAACATACTTAAATCTCGCATTGAAGTAGATATTTCTAAAGAGAATATCAAAGAAACCAAAGAACTTCGTTTGCCTGAAATAGATTTTAATGGAGGTTATTCTCGTGTTACAAACTTAACAGAGTTTAAAGGTGGGTTTCTAAAAGATAAAGATGTAACCCATACAATTCCAGAGATGTATAATATAGGAACGGCTATTAAAGTGCCACTATATGCTGGAAATAAGATCAACAATGCTATCGCAATTGCCAATCAGGAGAGTAAGATTGCTCAGGTAAAAAGCGAAAAAGCTGAAAATGATATTCAGTTAGAAGTGATTGCTACTTATTTGGGAATTCAGAAAATGATGGAACTTCAAAAAATCATTGATGAAAATATTAAAGAAGAACAAAGCCGACTTAAAGAAGTTCAATCCTTAAAGAACCACGGTACAATTACCAAGAATGAAGTTTTAAGAGCAGAGCTTCAACTTTCGGATCGTGAACTGAATGCCTTGACAAACTCTAAAAATATCAAAATAGCACTTCACGAATTAAAAACAATTCTTCAGTTACCCGAAGAACAAGAAATAGCGATTGATACAACGGCAAGTTTTAATGAAGATGTAAAGATGGATAATTACAATTTCTATTTAAATAATACACTTCAAAATGAAGAGATGCGAATTGCAAATCAGGAAATCGAAATCAAGAAGACAGAATTGAAATTGGCAAAAGGAAATTATTACCCAACCATAAATTTCTTTGGAGATTATAATTTAAAATATCCCAATTATATGTTCTTTCCGCCAAATCCTTATTTGTATAGTCTAGGGCAAGTTGGTATCGAAGCTACATTTAGTTTGTCGGGATTATATAAAAATAAAACCAAAGTACATATTGCAAATTCTAGAATTGAATTACAGAAAACCCAATCGGAAATTGTAAAGAATAAAGTTCAGGATGAATTATTTAGAAATCATACGCAATATGAAGAAATTACGGAGAAGATTAAAGTTGTCGATAAAGCATTAAAATTAGCAACCGAGAATTATCGTATTGTTAAGTTAAAATACCTGAACCAGTTGGTTCTGATTACCGAAATGGTCGATGCTGATAATGCGTTGCTGCAAGCAAAATATAATAAAATAGCAACGCGAATTGATGCCGAAATGAAACATTATGAATTGCTTCATACTGCAGGATTATTAAAATAATTGAATTTTAAAAAGAGAATAGAATTTTATGGTAAAGATAAAAAATGAAACAAGAGCTAATAAGTCGTTTCATACATTGATAACTGTTATTGCATGCGTGCTTGTTTTAAGCGGAATCATTTTGGGAATTTGGTTTTATGTTTTTAATAAAAATCACGAAGAAACCAATGATGCTCAGGTTGAGCAATATGTTACACCTATTATGTCCAGGATTACTGGGTACGTTCAGGAAGTTCGTTATGAAGAAAATCAGTTTGTACATAAAGGAGATACTTTATTAGTTATAGACAATCGCGAGTATAAATCAAGACTAGATGTGGCTTTGGCAGATGTAGAAAGTGCTAAAAGAAATAGCGTTGTTGTCGAGAAAAATGTAGCTACAACCGCAAGTGCAACTACAATTGGAAAGTCGCAATTGGCTGCAGCCAAAACCAATCTTTGGAAAACACAATTAGAGTACCAACGATACAAAGCTTTGGTAAAAGAAGAAGCTGCAACCGAACAACAATTAGAAAAGGTAAAAGCAGATTACGAATCGGCTCAGGCACATTATCAGGAAATGAGTAACCGAATCGAATCATCGACTTTAAATACATCACAAGCTGCAGCAAATATACCTACTGCACAAACAGTAATTCAGTCCAAACAAGCATTGGCAGATAATGCTGCTTTGTTTCTTTCGTACACAGTAATCACTGCGCCTTATGACGGATGGGTTGCTAAAAAAACAATTCAGCCAGGACAAATGATAAAAGAAGGACAAACTTTGTTGTCGATGGTGAGTAAAGAAAAATGGATTACAGCAAACTTTAAAGAAACTCAAGTTCAGTTTTTAACTATCGGTCAAGAAGTAGAGATACACGCAGATGCGATTAATGATAAAGAATTTGTAGGAGTAGTTACTTCATTATCTCCAGCCAGTGGCGCACGATTTTCGTTATTGCCGCCAGATAATGCCACGGGAAATTTTATCAAGATAGAACAAAGAATCCCAGTAAGAATAAAATTAAAAGACACAAGCGAGCAAACTGATTTCCTTCGTGCCGGAATGAATATAACTGTAGTAGCCGAACACAAATAACATAATGTTAGACAATACAAGCGTTTTTAAATCATGGGTTCCTAATTGGGCAATCATTGTAATCTTGTTTTTTTGCATGTTGCATTCCATGATTTTGTTGGGAGTTTACTCATCAAATGTTACTTATGCATCAAGTTTTCTAGATATAGAACCAGAGGACTTGCAATTTTCTATGTGCGTTACTTACGGGACTTTGCTTGCCACGATATTAATAGAAAGCCGATTTTCTAAATTTTTCCCCACTAAAAAATATCTGATTGCGGTATTTTGTTTGGTAGCCATTACTATAATGTTGTCGGCTTATGTAAAGAACTTTTCATTGTTTATAATGATAAGAATGGCTGAAGGTTTCCTAATGGCATTACCAGGAGTTCCGTTAAGGCAGTTATTAATTACCAGATTTAAATCTAAAAATGCAATTATAATTGGGTTCACCTTTAATTATGGGGCGCTACTATTATCATCGCCTTTTATAATGAATATTGCCGTTTGGCTTTTAGAAAATTACGATTGGAGATATATGGCGTATGGTTCAGCATTATTCCAGATTATTTGCGTTTTATTAATAATGATAACGTTTAATGATAGTCGTCTCCATCGCAAAATTCCTCTGTATCAAATAGACTGGACAAGCTTTGTTTTATTGCTGATTGCCATATTATGCGGAGCGTATTTCTTTGTATATGCCGAGAAAAAATATTGGTTTGAATCTTTCGAAATCCGATTTGCATTAATTGCATCATTAATTTCGACCGGTTTATTTATTTTTAGACAATTGCACGTAAAACGACCTTGTTTTGATTTAAATGTTTTTAGATATGCCAATCTAAGAATCGGTTTCTTGTTGTTTTTTCTTTTTTATATCGGTAGAGCAACACTTAATATTTGTCATAGTACAATGTTTAGTGTCTGGAACTGGGAGCCATCGCGCGTGGCGCATATTCAGTTTCTTAATGTAATAGGTAATGTAATCGGAATGGTTTTGGCGGCAGTATTTCTTGCAAAAACAGTAGCTTCGAGATATATCTTTATGCTTGGGTTTTTTATTCTTGCGGTGTTCCACTTATGGTTTACGTTTCTTTTTGTGCCCGATATTTCATTATCGGCAATGGCAATACCATATATTCTGCAAGGAGTTGCAGTAGGGGTTTTATTTGTGCCGTTGGTTTTGTTTACAATGTCATCTGTTCCTACAGGTTTAGCGCCATATTCTGGAGCAATCGGAGTTTCAGGGCGTTTTTGGGGAAGTACAATTGGGTTTTGTATTATGCAAAATGCAGAGAAGTTTTTTCAGAAATCACACTTTACAAAACTGATACAGTTTATTGCGCCCGAAAATCCCGAAACGCAAAGCAGAATCGCACAAACAGCACAAAGCTTCGTGGGTAAAGGTTTTAATCCAGACGAGGCTAATCTTCTGGCGATGAAACAAATTTTAGGTTCAGTAACCAAGCAATCTATTCTGTTATCAAATATGGAGATTTTTACCGCTGTTGGGTACGGATTATTAATTGTTGTAGTCTTGTTAGGAATCAATCAGCATTTAAAACAAACATTTGATGTTTTTAAAAATAGAGTTTGGAATAGTTTCTAAATTCAGAACAGTCCAGCACGATTTTGCCATACAATCGTAAGGAAAAGTCCGAAGAATATAATGCAAAGCATAAAGTTTATAAAACTCGATGCCAGAAAGCCAATAAAAGAACCTGTTGCAGCTTTTAGAGCGCGATTGTGATCTTTAGAATCGTAGATTAATTCTCCGATAAACGCTCCTGCAAATGGGCCAATAATAAAACCAAACGGAATTGGGGCAAAAATACCAACGACCAAACCGATATTAGTCCCCCAGACTCCATAAGTACTTCCGCCAAATTTCTTAGTCCCTTTGGCGGGAATGATATAGTTTAGGACAGAAATGATGATTGTTACAGCAAGTGTAATGCCTAAAACCCAATAATTCATTGGGACAACTTTTGTCATATAAAGCAATAATAAACCAACCCAACTAAGGCTTATTCCGGGTAAAACAGGTAAAAAACTACCTAAAATACCAACAATCATGCATATAAAGCCGAGTAACAATAATAGTGAATCCATATAATTTTTTTGTAATTTTGCGCCTACAATCCTTTAGTTAGATTCGTCCATGTTTAGATTTTTGCAATTTGTATTGTTTTGTTCCTTGATTTTTTCAATCAATGCAAGTACGTATGCACAAACTAAAAAACTTTCAATAGACGATAGATTACTTCAGGATAGCATCTATAAAAGTAATAAGAAAAAAGTATTAAATTTTTCAATGAAAGATTTTGATGCACTTTTTTTTGATTTT
>NZ_NCWQ01000057.1:0-27761 GCF_002156885.1 Flavobacterium sp. AJR
AAATTACCAGGAAAATCTATTCAGGAAATTTTGCAATATGCCAATGGTGTTGATTTAAGACAAAGAGGACCATTTGGGAGTCAAGCCGATGTAAGTATAGATGGAGGAAGTTTTGAGCAAACAGTTGTTCTTATAAATGGGACAAAAATTATTGACTCACAAACAGCACATAATATGCTTAATTTGCCTATTCCGGTTGAATTAATCGAAAGAATCGAAATAATTCGTGGGCCAGCTGCTCTTACTTATGGTGTTAACAGCTTAACCGGAGCTATAAATATTATTACCAAAAAACCAACCAAATCTGGCTTTTTAGTAAATACGTATGCAGGTTCTAATTTTGAAAAAGATACCCAAGATACTGGAGATACATTTTATGGTACGGGAATTCAGGTAGGAGGAGTTTTAAGCAAAGAGAAACAACAACATTCGCTTTTTGCTTCACATGATAAAAGCAACGGTTATCGATACAACACAGCTTTCGAAAATAATAAAATATTTTATCAGGGTAATTTTCAGATTAACGACAACAATGAAATTTTAAGTTCATTCGGTTATATTAATAACGGATTTGGTGCTAATGGATTTTATGCTGCTCCTGGTGACAGAAACTCAAGTGAAGTTGTACAAACTACATTTGCATCTGTACAATCTAAACATATGCTATCGGAAAAATGGACGTTGATGCCTCGAGTTAGCTACAGATATAATTATGATGATTATCGTTACTACGGAATTTCTAATCTAAAAGCGGGTAGAAGTCAGCATTATACCAACTCTATAGCTGCAGAAATTAATACAACGTATAAGATGGAAATGGGAGAACTGGGCTTTGGTGCAGAAGTACGAAATGAAGACATTAGCTCATCCAACATTGGGGATCATGATAGAGAAAATTTTGGAATTTATTTGCAATACCGAACTACATTTATTGAAAAGTTGGATGTAAATTTTGGTACTTATCTTAATTATAATTCAGATTATAAATGGCAAGCTTATCCAGGAATTGATGCTAGTTATGCCATAACAGATGCATTTAAGATAATAGGAAATATCGGTACAAGTCAGCGTATACCATCGTTTACAGATTTATACCTTAACCAACGTCCCGGGAATATTGGAAATCCTGATTTGTTAACCGAAAATGCTTTTCAGAGCGAAATAGGATTCAAATACACGAAGCAAAATTTTAGTTTTAATGCCAATTATTTTTACAGAAAGATTAGCAATTTTATAGATTGGACAAGAAATGTAACTACTCAGCCTTGGCAAAGTAATAATTACGGAAATCTAAATACAAATGGTTTTAATTTACGTACCAACTATAGAGTTAACTTTTCTAATGATTCTAGGTTAAATATCAATCTGGCGTATTCTTATTTAGATTTTAAATTTCAAGATGTCATCGATGATCTTTATTCTAAATATCTGGTTTCTTCTTTAGAGCACCAAATAACTAATACAATCGATTTTCAGCATAAAAATTTTACGGCGTTATTTGCTACTCGTTTTAATAAAAGAATAACAGGGCCATCATACTGGATTAACGACTTTAGAGTAAGTCAATCGATCAAAAAAGTAACCATTTATGTTGATGCACAAAATATCTTCAACACAACTTATTACGAAGTTGGAGCAGTTCCACTTCCGTCAAGATGGTTTAGTTTAGGAGTGAAATTTGTGACTTTCTAAACATCATAAACTAAATATTTTTACCGCAAAGGGCGCTAGGGTTTACGTAAAGGGTACAAAGCTTAACGTAATACTTGGTGGCCTTTGCGGTTAATTTTTTAGAATCAAACTATGTGTTTTTACCTCAAACAACACAAAGCAATCACAAAGAACACAACCTTTGCGTTCTTTGCGTAAATCTTTCCGAACTCTGCAGTTAAATTTTAAGCCCAAACTTTAAACTTAACATCCTTTGTGGTTAATTGAATTTTAATAGTAGATTTGTCGATACTATATTTAATAAAAAATCTGATCTAACAAGGATATGAGTACATTATTCGTTAAAAACATGGTCTGTAACCGTTGTATTATGGTAGTTCAAAATGAACTCGAAAAACTCGGTTTAGACTTTACAAATATTAAGCTTGGAGAGGTTAGCCTGACAAAAGAACTAAGCTCCGACGAAAGAAATTCGATAGAAGCAGCATTAGTTCCTTTAGGTTTTGAGGTGATAGATGATAAAAAAAGTAGAATTATCGAAAAGATAAAAAACATTATCATCGACCTGGTGCATCATCAGGATAATGACACAAAAAACAATTTATCTGATATCTTGAGCGAAAAAATCAATCATGACTATAACTACCTTTCTAATCTGTTTTCGGAGGTAGAAGGCACTACGATAGAAAAATATTTCATCGCTCAAAAAGTCGAAAAGATAAAAGAACTTTTAGTTTATGATGAATTATCGCTGAGCGAAATAGCTTTACGCCTAAACTATTCCAGTGTTGCCTACCTAAGTAATCAATTTAAAAAGGTAACAGGGTTAACACCAAGTCATTTTAAACAAATTAGGGAAGAAAAAAGAAAACCATTGGATAAGGTTTAAGTAAATATTACAAATCAAACCCATAATTACACAATAAAATTCATAGATATTGTCGCCAACTTTGCATGTAAATTACAACACGTGAAATATGGCGACAAATAATAATATCAAGGAAACAATTTTCATTCCGCTAGAAAATGTAGATAGCGAGCATTGTGCTTTAATCGTAGAAAAAGGATTAGCGGAGGTTAAAGGCGTTGAAACTCACAAAGTAGAAGTAAACAACCGCAGAGCTGCCATTACTGTTAAAGGTAATGAAACCGTTGGTAATGCTGTAAAGGCTATTAAAGACTTGGGATATAATGTTCCGACTGTTAAAAATACTTTTCCTGTTCTAGGTATGACTTGTGCTTCTTGTGCAGGCAGCGCAGAAAGTATTGTAACGTATGAATTGGGAGTAGTTGATGCATCGGTAAACTTTGCAACAGGAAACCTAACTGTAGAATATCTTCCAAATCTAACAGATGCAAATAAACTTCAAAAGGCTATGCAAGCCGTTGGTTACGATTTACTTATTGTAGACGAAACCAAACAGCAAGAATCTCTGGAGGCGATTCATGCCGAGAAATTCAAAAAATTAAAAAACAAAACCATTTGGGCAGTTCTATTGTCGTTACCCGTAGTAACGATTGGTATGTTCTTTATGGATATGCCTTATGGAAATGAGATTATGTGGTTCTTTTCGACTCCAGTAGTACTTTGGTTAGGGAAAGACTTCTTCATAAATGCATGGAAACAAACAAAAAACAGATCTGCCAATATGGATACTTTGGTGGCTTTAAGCACAGGAATTGCTTATCTGTTTAGTGTATTCAACATGCTATTCATGGATTTTTGGCATCAACGCGGATTACATGCGCATGTTTATTTTGAAGCGGCAGCAGTAGTTATTGCATTCATCCTTCTTGGTAAATTATTAGAAGAAAAAGCTAAAGGAAATACTTCATCTGCAATTAAAAAATTAATGGGTTTACAGCCTAAAACTGTAATGGTTATTCAGTCTGACGGAACGGAAAAACAAATAGCAATTGAAAACGTAAATGTTGGCGATATTATCCTTGTAAAACCAGGAGAAAAAATTGCTGTGGATGGAATGGTGACTTCAGGAAACTCGTATGTAGATGAAAGTATGCTAAGCGGTGAACCAGTTCCTGTACTGAAAACGGAAAACGAAAAAGTATTTGCAGGAACTATAAACCAAAAAGGAAGTTTTCAATTCAAAGCAGTTAAAGTTGGAAAAGAAACCATGCTTGCACAAATTATTAAAATGGTGCAAGATGCCCAGGGAAGTAAAGCTCCTGTGCAGAAACTAGTTGATAAAATAGCAGGTATTTTTGTTCCAATCGTAATTAGTATAGCCATACTTACTTTTATTGTTTGGATAGTTCTAGGAGGAGAAAATGCTGTGGCACAAGCTTTATTAGCAGCAGTTACAGTATTAGTTATTGCTTGTCCTTGTGCATTAGGTCTTGCAACACCTACAGCAATTATGGTAGGAGTGGGCAAAGGTGCCGAAAATGGTATATTAATTAAGGATGCCGAAAGTTTAGAACTAGCAAGAAAAGTTACGGCAATTGTCTTAGATAAGACCGGAACTATTACTGAAGGAAGACCACAAGTAACAGGTGTTAAATGGCTAAATAATAACGATGTAACAAAAGATATTTTAATTAGTATCGAAAAGCAATCCGAACACCCTTTAGCGGAAGCCGTAGTAAAAAATTTCGAAAGTATACCAAACGTAGTTCTAACCCATTTTGATAGTATTACTGGTAAGGGAGCAAAAGCAATCTATATGGACGAAACCTATTATGTAGGTAACAAGAAATTGCTAGCAGAGAATAATATCACTATTGACAGTACATTATTGGATCAAGCTGATGCATGGGGTAAAGAATCTAAGACTGTAATTTGGTTTGCTAATAGCAAGCAAGCACTTTCGGTTATTGCAATTTCTGATAAAATCAAAGAAACATCTGTAGAAGCGATCAAACATCTGCAAGGTATGGGTATTGAACTCTATATGCTTACTGGAGATAATGAAGCTACTGCAAAAGCTATCGCAGAACAAACAGGAATAAAACATTATAAAGCAGAGGTTATGCCACAGCACAAAGCCGATTTTGTAAAAGAATTGCAACAGCAAGGTAAAGTTGTTGCCATGGTAGGTGATGGTATCAATGACAGTACAGCCTTGGCTACAGCCGATGTAAGTATTGCAATGGGCAAGGGAAGCGACATCGCAATGGATGTGGCAAAGATGACCATTATATCATCAGATCTTAACAAAATACCTCAGGCTATTCGACTATCTAAACAAACAGTAGCTACCATCAAACAAAACTTATTCTGGGCGTTTATTTATAATCTTATTGGTATTCCTCTTGCTGCAGGTATATTATACCCAATAAACGGATTCTTGCTAAACCCAATGATTGCAGGAGCTGCAATGGCTTTGAGTAGTGTTAGTGTGGTAAGCAACAGCTTACGATTAAAGTGGAAAAAGTAAACTTATCTGAGCTATAAATTCTCAAGACAAATTATATAGTCAGATTACATAAAATTAATAATGTAACACAAAAGCTCACCATATAAGTGATGTAAGTTCATTTAAGTTTACACAGATTAACTATACTTATATTTACTTACTTCACTTATATGGTTAAAATAATTTCATTTGAATTATTATGAATGCTTTTTGGTAGTACTTGAACAGTTCAAACTACGAAGTTTATTAAATCTGTAATTAAAAAAAAAGAAGCTAACTATCTTGATGCGTTTGCCAAACGGCGGTTTCATAATCTATTGGCCGCCGTTTTATATTTATTCCTTAATTAAAAGAAGAATTTATTCCACCTAAGATTACCCAATAAATAATTGATTTTGTTTTTTAATTGACCTCATTTTTTCCCTTCCTTAACATCTTCGGAACTGGTTAAAAATGAGGTTTTCTTTTAAGAAATACGCGCCGCAAGAGAAACCTTTGAATCTTTGCCTCTCAGAACCTCAGAACCTTTTTAAAACAATCAATAAATTTTATAAATCAAATTAGGAATAGCAATATAAGACACAGCTCAACTATCAGGAAATTTGTAAAACAAAATTCAAGGAAATGGAAAAAGCATCATTAATATCAATTTTATGACATTACTAATAAAAGGAATGGTGTGCAACAGATGCATTTATGTTCTCGAACAAGAATTTTTAAATCTAGGTTTAGAAATCATTGCTATTGAGCTAGGACGCGTTGTAATAAAAGATACAGCCAACTTTTCTGTGAACCAAGAGGCAATTAAATCCATGCTTAAAAAAAATGGATTTGAACTATTATTTACTAAAACCGAAGAAACTGTAGAAAAGATTAAGGAACTAGTAGAAATAGGAATCAAAATGCAATTGGACAATGGAAAACCAACCAAATTTTCTACATTAATCAGTAATAAACTGACCAAGAATTATGATACGCTTAGCGCTTTATTTTCGTCTGTAGAAGGACAAACACTTGAAAAATATATCATCCTCAGAAAAATCGAAAAGATAAAAGAACTTCTTGTTTATACAGATCAATCGATGTCTGAGATTACCCATACTTTAGGATACAGCAGTCCTGCACATTTATCTAACCAGTTAAAAAAATATACTGGTTTTACTTCTTCCTACTATAAAAAAATACGGCTTGATAAGCTTGCTATTATAGAGAAACAATCTCATATAAATACTCCTTTGTCATTATAAAACTTAAGACACACTGCTGTGCGTCTCTACGAAAAACCTTTGCGGCTCAGAACCTCCATAAATAGATTACTTAAGACGCACTGCGGTGCGCCTCTACGGAAAACCTTTGCGCCTTAGTCCCTCAGAACCTTTGAACCTTTCTCTTTTGAACCTTTTTCTTCTACAACTTAAGACGCACTGCGGTGCGCCTCTACGGAAAACCTTTATCCCTTAGTACCTCGGAGCCTTAGTACCTCAGAACCTTTGTCCCTTAGAACCTCTAAACAAAAAGTAAATCTCACAACTCTTACCTGTAATTGTGTATAAAGCCCGCTAGCATCTCACTGTAATTTTGACAATGAAATTTAATAGTTAGTTGGATAATTAAAAAAAAAGAACATGTTATACAAACATACTACACAAAGGTTGGGAATTTTAGTTCCCTTGTTGAGCATCTTATTGATTGCTTGTGAGAACAAAACTGAAAAAGCACCAGAAAAGGATGCAACAGCTAAGGCGGATGCCAACAAACTACCAGTTGACATTATAATTGCCCAAGAAAAACAACTCAATCAGGAAGAGGTTGTAGTGGGAACGATGATGCCGTATCGCGAAGTCTCTATTGTGAGCGAACTCCCTCAAAAAATTACTCATGTAGCATTTAAAGATGGTAGTTACGTGAGCCAAGGAGCTGTGCTTTACAAACTGAATGATGCCGACATCAGATCGCGGTTAAAACAGGTTGGTGCCGAACTAGAACTGGCTCGTCTTACAAAAGACAGAATGGCTAATCTTTTAAAAACCGAAACTGTAAGACCACAGGAAAACGACGAGGCAGTTATGCGTTACCAATCCTTGATTGCACAGCAAGAACTCCTTCGGGTAGACTTAGCCAAAACCGTAATTAGAGCTCCATTTTCGGGAAAAATCGGAATTTCAAAAGTACACCTTGGCGCTTACGTATCGCCTGGAGCTGAACTAGTAATACTGCAAGATCAAAGCAGTATCAAAATCAATTTCTCTGTTCCAGAAAAATACTTGCCGTTGATACAAACAGGAAACAAAGTAAGATTTACTTCTGAGTTATCTGATCAAGAATATTCGGCAACTATCAATGCTACCGAACCGGGTCTTGATGCTCAAGGCAGAAGCTTACAAGTACAGGCTATAACTAATAATTCTAACGGAAAATTTCGTGCAGGCCTTTCGGCAAAAGTTTATTTCAGTGTCACTCAGAAAGGAGCAAAAGGTATAATGATACCAACCGAAGCTCTGTCGCCAAGTGATAAAGGATATGCTGTTTTTGTAATAAAAAACGGAGTAGCAAAACCCGTGGCAGTAACCATAAGTAATAGGACAGAAACGGATGCTGTTATCACATCTGGGATTAAGACTGGCGATAGTATCATAATTTCAAATATGCTGCGCATAGGAGATGGTACTCCTGTAAAAGCCGTTGTACCCAATTAATCAAATTCAAATTTTAGCGTTATGAGTATATCAGCTTTAAGCATAAAAAAACCGGTCTTAGCCGGTGTATTCTCCCTCCTCATTGTTATTTTAGGAATAATAGGATGGAAACAATTAGGGATTCGAGAATTTCCATTAACAGAACCACCAGTAATTTCAGTAATTACTTTCTATGCAGGTGCAAGCCCAGATGTAATCGCATCTAAGCTTACCAGACCAATGGAAGAATCGATATCGGAAGCAAACGGAATACGCACCATTTCTTCTGAATCCAGGGAACAAGTAAGTGTAATTTCAATAGAGTTTAACCGTGAAATAAACATTGAAGACGCATTAAATGACGTCAGGGATAAAGTTGCCAAATCACGAAAACAGCTTCCTACAGATGTAGATCCGCCGATTGTACAAAAAGCATCTTCGCCAGATAATCTGGTAGCATTTCTTGAAGTAGAAAGCGATACCAAAGACATAAAAGAGGTCAGTCACCTCGCATCTACTACAATCAAAGACCGAATACAGTCTATCCCCGGAATCAATAATGTTGCTATCGTGGGAGAACATAAATACGCAATGCGTCTTCGGTTTGAGCCGTCTAAACTTGCTGCTTATCAACTAACTCCCGAAGATATCCGTAAGGCATTATTAAGAGAAAACATCGATTTGCCTGCGGGTAGGATAGACGGGAATAATAGCGAACTAAGTATTCGTACAATGGGACGTCTTACTTCCGTAAAAGATTTTGAGGAAATGCTCATCAAACAAGTTGATAATAGAGTAATCCGATTAAAAGACATTGGCTCAGCCGAATTAGGAGAAGTAAACGAACGTACGGCTATCATCAATGAAACTGGAGGCCTTAACCGCGTTGGTGTGGGTGTGGCTATCCAGATACAACGTGGTGCAAATGCTATAGAAGTAGTAGATGAATTTTACAGAAGATTAGATCAGCTAAAAAAAGATATCCCATCTGAATACCGCTTAATAGTAGGTTTCGATTATACCCGTTCTGTAAGAGAATCTATTAAAGAAGTAGAAGAAACACTCTTTATCGCTTTTGGTTTAGTCGTATTAATTATTTTTCTTTTTCTAAGAGACTGGCGATCTACAATCATACCAGTATTAGCGATTCCGGTTTCTATTCTTTCCGCATTTTTTATTATGTATATAGCTGGTTTTTCTATCAATATACTTACCCTTTTGGGATTAGTACTTTCCATAGGATTGGTGGTAGATGATGCTATTGTTGTACTCGAAAATATCTACAAAAAAATAGAAGAAGGAATGTCGCCCATACAAGCAGCATTTAAAGGCTCTAAAGAGATTTATTTTGCAGTTATTTCAACTACCATTACGTTGGCAGCAGTATTTCTGCCGATTGTTTTCATGGGAGGAATCAGCGGTCAGCTATTTAAGGAATTTGCAATTGTAGTATCTGGTTCTGTAATGGTATCGGCTTTTGTAGCACTGACACTTACTCCAATGCTGAGTGCTTATTTCTTGAAGAAAGAAGAAAAGCCTAGCTGGTTTTATAGTGTGACTGAGCCTTTTTTCGTCCGTATGAATAATGGATACGCTAGTTTGTTAATCACATTTATGAAATTTAGATGGCTGGCGTGGGTATTTTTAATCGGCACAACTTTACTTATTTATCTTGTTGGCAAAGGACTTCCTTCTGAGCTAGCACCGATAGAGGACCGTTCGAACATGAATCTAATTGCCGTTGCTCCCGAGGGTGTTTCTTTCGATTATATGAAAAAACACATGACCGAAGTTGGAAAATATGTAAACGATTCTACCGATGGTTTATATCAAACCTATTCGATGGTTGCGATCTCATTTATTCCCGCTCCAGCGCCTGTTAACGTAGCTGTACAAAGTATTTATCTTAAAGATCCGAAAGATAGAAAATCAAGTATTAAGGATTTATACAATCAATATGGTGCGGCGTCGGGTAAGTTTAGAGGATTTCTTTTATTTCCTTATTTGCCTCCAACCATCGGAAGTCGTTATGGAGGAGGAATGCCAATACAATATGTATTGCAATCGCCAAATCTTGATAGTCTAACAGCGGTGCTTCCTAAATTTCTGGCAGCCGCACGCCAAAGCAAAAAACTTCTATTTGTTGATGCTGATCTTAAGATTAATAAACCAGAGGTGAAAATAAATATTAACAGAGAAAAAGCAGCCTTAATGGGCGTATCTATGGAAGAAGTGGCTCATACGCTGCAACTTTCATTCTCAGGACAGCGATACGGATATTTCCTTCGCAACGACCGTCAGTATGAAGTAATTGGACAATTGGACCGCCAACACAGAAATGACAAAAGTGATTTAAGCGCTATCTATGTTCGTTCAACAACAGGTAAGATGATTCCGTTGAACAACCTGATAATCACTGAAGAAGCAGTAAGTCCAGCTGCTATATACCGATACGACCAATATATATCGGCTACAGTATCGGCAGCAACAGCAGAAGGGGTAAGCCTTGCCGAAGGAATTGAGGAAATCGAAAAGATTAAGAAAGAAGTGTTAGGAGAAAATTTCAAAAGTTCATTAGCAGGTCAATCACGAGATTATGACGAGAGTCAAGGTAATATCGCCTTTACGCTAGTCCTTGCATTATTGCTTATCTATATGATTCTAGCTGCTCAGTTCGGAAATCTTCGTGATCCATTAACCATTATGTTAACCGTGCCTATGGCAGTAACAGGAGCAATTCTTAGCCTATCGTGGTTTGGTCAGAGTTTAAACGTATTCAGTCAGATTGGGATTATTACACTGGTAGGACTAATTACCAAGAACGGAATCCTTATCGTAGAATTTGCCAATCATCTAAAAGATACAGGACTTTCTAAATACGATGCCGCAATACAGGCAGCAGAACAACGTTTCCGTCCAATTTTAATGACATCGCTAGCCATGATATTCGGAGCATTACCTATTGCCCTTACGGTTAACAGCCGCCAGTCATTAGGAATTGTTATTGTGGGAGGACTTGTCTTTTCGGGAATATTAACATTGTTTATCATCCCGGCAGTTTATTCTTATTTGTCAAGCAAAAAAGGAGAAGTTGTTATTGTAGAAGAAGATTCTGAAGACACAAACAGTCCAGCCATAGAATCATGATTTTAAATCTCAAAGAAGATAAAATGAAAACAAATATCTTACACATAGTTACAGCGCTGCTATTGCTAAGCAGCGCTAATGCAGTGCATGCACAGAAAAAAAAGCTGGCTCTCACTGATGCATTAGAAATGGCAAAACAGGGAAACAAAGCATTACAGGTTCAAATATTAGAAGAAATAAATGCTAAAGAAATGACCCGAGAAACAAGAGGTGGTTTGCTGCCCAGTATTTCGGCAAACGCAGGCTTTTCTCATTATTTCGACAGGCAGGTTATATTCCTCCCAGGTTCCTTTGTAGGCACAGATAAACCAGTGCAGGATTTCGCTGTTGGCGGAAGAAATACTTATAATGCATTCGTATCGTTGTACCAACCCATCTTTGCACCAGCGACACATCAGCTTACAAAAGCTTCTAAAATCAACGAGAAAATTCAAGACGAAAAAACAGCCGATTTAAAAAGTCGGGTAGCACTTCAGGTTTCCAGTCGATATCTTAACATACTGATGATGAACAGACAACTAGGTTTACTTCAACAAAGCCATCAACGTAATATCAAAGCGCTTCAAGATTCAAAATCGCTATTTGCACAAGGCAGAGGACTAAAATCAGATACGCTAAGGAGTTTTATTGCTGTAGCAAATTTAAAATCATCTGTTTCTTATTTAAAAAATAATATAGAGGTATCTGGCATTGAATTAAAAAGACTCATCGGATTAGAAGATTCGGGAGAAATTGAACTGACAGACGACCTTGAGTATAACATAAAAGTAAGTCAAAGTGAATTTTACCAAGTTGATCAAGCATTGCTAATTGCTGATAAAAATAGGAATGATTTGAATATTCAAAAACTGACTATTGATCTTCAACAAAAAAAATTAAAAGCCGCTCAGTCAGAACTATTACCAAAGCTGGCATTAATAGGACAATATCAGATACAAGCACAAGCTGATGATATGGAATTTAACGAATATGCCTGGCCAAGAACTTCTTTCTTAGGCTTACAACTGAGTGTCCCGATTTTTAATGGTAACCGCACTAAATCTCAGATTAATCAAGCAAAAATTAAAACGCAGCAAGAAGACATATTGCTAAACGATTTAAAAGATGAAGTTAAGACTGAACTGGCTACGATTATAAGCAAATGGAAAGAAGCAGTAACGCAATTAGACATTCAGGAAACAACGGTAAAGTCGGCAGAATTAAACTACCGAATGATTGATGATCGTTTTAGAAATAGCTTAGGCTCAAGACTTGAATTAACAGATGCTGAACTAGCACTAACACAAGCCAAAATAAATTACCTAAACGCTGTGTATAATTTGCGAATGTTACATATAGAATTACAACAAGCCCTTGGACTGCTAACTCTATAATTACTAACTAAAATAATTAAATAAAAATATGACTAAAAATAATAAACAACCAATAGACAAACCTACACCATATAGCAAACGATGGTCGGCACTTTTTTTACTTTGCACAGCACAATTTCTAGTAATTATGGATACCTCAATTATTGGGGTAGCCTTGCCCGCAATAAAAGCAGATCTTGGCTATTCGCAAAGTGGTTTGCAATGGATTTTTAATGCATACGTTATCCTATTCGGAGGATTTTTACTCCTCGGCGGGCGTTTGTCGGATTTGTTTGGTGCACGTAAAATTTTTATGTGGGGATTCATTATACTTTCCGCTGCATCACTTTTGGCTGGTGTGGCATGGTCTGAAGCTGCGCTTAATACCGGAAGAGCTCTACAAGGTTTAGGTTCGGCACTTATTGCTCCGGCAGCACTTACTTTAGTATTATCTAAATTTACCGACCCAAAAGAACTCAATAAAGCATTAGGCTTTTGGGGAGCATCTGCCGCTGCGGGAGGTTCTGCAGGAGTTTTCCTTGGCGGAGCAATTACTCAATGGCTTTCTTGGCATTGGATATTCCTAATTAATATTCCCGTAGGACTTATAGTATTAGCATATAGTAAGAGTTTATTATTTGCTGGTGTTACCCGCAAGGGAAAAGTAGATATTGCAGGAGCAATTCTAGCCACAACAGCATTAGTAGTAATGGTATATGCAATCGTATCGGGAGAAGGAGCAGGGTGGAAGTCTTTACAAACCATTGGCTTACTAGGTCTTTCTTTGTTATTATTTCTTATTTTCTTTATTGTTCAGAAACAGAAGAAAGAACCATTAGTACCTATGAGCATTTTTAGAGTTCCTAATCTTTCGGGAGGTAATCTAGTAATGGCTTTAATGGCCGCAGGATGGATTCCGTTATGGTTTTTCCTGAATCTTTATTTACAGCAAACGCTGAATTATTCTGCCTTTAATAGCGGACTGGCTCTATTACCAATGACAATTGCTATCATGTTTTTGATGGTTGGTGTTACAGGAAAGTTGGTTGCTAAGTTTGGTTTTAAAGCAAATCTAATAGCTGGATTAATCGCTCTTACAGGATCACTTCTTCTTTTTAGTACCATTCCGCCTGACGGAACATTCCTAATCAATGTCTTGCCTGCATCTTTATTGGGAGGACTTGGTATGTCATTAGCCTATATTCCGGGAACTATTGCTTCAATGTCTGGCGCCAAACCCGAAGAAATGGGACTTGCTTCTGGCTTGGTTAATACAAGTTATCAAGTAGGTTCGGCTTTAGGACTGGGTATTGTTGTAGCTATTTCGGCCGCAAAAACAAATACGCTCAAAGCAATGGGTGAAACTGATATTGCGGCATTAAATTCAGGTTTCCAGACCGCTTTTTTATCAGCAGCAGTTATATGTGCGATTGCCGCAATCATAGCAACTTTTTCTATCAAAACACTTAAACAATAAGTAGCTATTCAAGAAGCAAGCTTTATAAATTCTTAAAACAAACCATTTTTTTGACCTCATTTTCAATCCTCTTCTTTAATAGTTTGGAAGTTGATTAATAATGGGGTCTTTTTTTTGGAAAATAATTTTCTATAAATCTGCGGTACGCAAGAAACCTTTGCGCCTTTGCCTCTCAGAACCTTCATAAATACATTCTTTAAGACACACTGCGGTGCGTCTCTACAGGAAAACCTTTGAACCTTTGCCTCTCAGAATCTCAGAACCTTCATAAACACATTCTTTAAGACACACTGCGGTGCGTCTCTACAGGAAAACCTTTGCACCTTTGCCTCTCAGAACCTCTGAACCTTCTTCAATCAATCAGTAAATATTATAAATCAAACAAGGAATTACACCATGAAAAACAGTGGTACAATTCTGAAATTTGTATAATAAAATAAAGCAAAATGGAAAATATAATATTAAATATACCTGATATGAAAAGTGAACATTGTCAGGCTAGAGTAAATACTGTTATCAAAGATATAGATGGAATTCAAATTCAAAAAATAGAGGCTGGAAAACTAGCCGCTTCTGTAGAAGACAATGATGCTGCAGAAAATCTTATAGATGCTATTAAAAAGGCGGGATATACAGTTGGTAATTAATAATAGTAATCAGCCCAGCTGTAATCCGAATTATGAAAAATGATACTGCACAATATAAAACAGGAATGGTGATGATTCCAGACATATCTGGTTTTACAGATTTTGTAATAAATACCAATATGTTTATCGGTAAATACATAACCGAAAGTCTGCTAAAATCAATAATAGACAGCAACACATTATCCTTAGAAGTTTCGGAGATTGAAGGTGATGCCATATTATTTTACAAATACCACAAAATACCGTCGTTTGGTACTACATTAACTCAAATTGAAGTAATGTACAACAACTTCAAAAAAGAAATAGCCAGACTATCACAACAACTTGCAATGGAAATTCCTTTATCATTAAAAATCATTGTGCATTATGGTACTTTTACTAAATATAAAATTGGCAGATTTGAGAAACTTTATGGAACGCCTGTTGTAGAAGCTCACAAAATGCTTAAAAATCATATTGCCAAATTTCCGCCGTATGCTTTGTTCTCAGATGCTTTTTTAAAAGCCAATTTTGAACAACCGGCTAAAGCAACTATCGAATATGACACTTGCGATAATTGTATGTACTTACCAGAGATTGGTTATATACATTATTTGTAATATTAGTATCGTTCGCTATTTTCTTAAATTTGTAATAGAAGCCTAAATAAAATATAAAAATGGAAAGCTTAGAAAAAAGATTATTGAACAGGAATATAAAGCCAACATCAATACGGTTATTGATATTTAAAACAATGACTGAATTTAAAAAAACTTTTAGCCTGACAGATCTGGAAACGGAATTAGAAACCGTAAATAAATCGACCATTTTTAGAACCTTGACTTTGTTTCATGAAAACTTACTTATTCATAACATTGACGACGGTTCTGGTTCAATGAAATATTCAATTTGTAATGAAACCTGTATGTGTACCGTTGGAGAATTACACGTTCATTTTAATTGTAACCGTTGCCATAATACCTATTGTCTCGAAAGCATATCTATTCCACCCATCCAACTTCCTGAAAAGTTTTTATTAGAAAGCGTCAATTTTGTAATGAAAGGAATTTGCGAAAATTGCTCCAAATTCTTTTAGATTATCTCAAGAATAAACAAGTATTTATATCATTAGAAAGTCCATTATTTCAGGCCTTGAATTGCCCGACAATCAGTAAATAATTTATTCTCTAAAGATTTTTAGGAGCTATTTCCTGCTATCATTCCAAATCTTTTTTATTGAGAAAAACAATAAAAAAGGATTTTCCCTTCTATCAGGGCTAGAAATGCAACCGCGTGAATAATTGATGTTTGTAAAAAATTTGCGTTTTTCCGATAAATTTATTCTATACAAGATTATATATTTTTCCTTAACTTAATAAAATTGATTTCAGATTTTTGACTAACGATTTTTGATTTCAGAAGTATAAATTGCAACCAGGTTCCCAAAACAGACTGATAACTTTGCCATAGAATTAAAAACTATTAGATATGTCAAAGCAATGCTGCACCACGGATAATCATGTAAAACCTCAAAAAAAAGAGGTGCACCCACATCAGTGCGATATTACTAAAAAAGATCATAATCATGCGCATGACCATAGTCACGGACACGATCATGATCATAGCCACGACCTCGAAGGCAAAACGGCATTTCAGTTATTTTTGCCTGCCATTATATCTCTCTCGTTATTGTTAATTGCAATAGCTTTGGATAATTATTTTCTGCAACCTTGGTTTACTGGCTGGGTAAAATTAGCATGGTACATCATAGCTTATATTCCTGTTGGGTTACCGGTTATTAAAGAAGCGATTGAGAGTATACGCTACAAAGATTTCTTTTCAGAATTCTTTCTTATGGTTATTGCCACACTTGGTGCTTTTGCCATAGGCGAATATCCCGAAGCTGTAGCTGTTATGTTGTTTTATGCAGTAGGCGAGGTGTTCCAAACACTTGCTGTATCTCGTGCCAAAGGAAATATAAAATCACTACTGGATCAACGCCCAGATGAAGTTACTATACTCAAAGAAAATAAAACGGTTATTATAAAAGCTGAGGATGCAAGAATAGGAGATCTCATTCAGCTAAAACCAGGAGAAAAATTAGGACTAGACGGCGAACTGGTTTCGGAAAGTACCTCATTTAACACTGCTGCCCTCACGGGAGAAAGTAAACCCGACACGAAATCTAAAGGCGAAACTGTATTGGCAGGTATGATTAACGGTAGCACTATAAGTTTAGTAAGAGTAACCACAGCCTATTCGGATAGTAAACTTAGTAAAATATTGGAGCTGGTACAGAATGCAACGGCCCAAAAAGCACCTACGGAATTGTTCATTCGTAAGTTTGCCAAAGTATACACACCTATTATCGTATTGCTTTCTATAGCTATTACGTTGTTGCCAGCAATATTTGTAGATAATTATGTCTTTAGTGAGTGGTTGTACAGAGCATTAGTATTCTTAGTTATTTCTTGTCCTTGTGCCTTGGTAATTTCTATTCCTTTAGGTTATTTTGGAGGTATTGGAGCAGCAAGTCATAATGGTATATTATTTAAAGGTTCTAACTTTTTGGATATTCTTGCCAATATTCAGAATGTTGTAATTGATAAAACAGGAACAATGACCGAAGGCGTTTTTAAAGTTCAGGAAGTAATTATAAAACCCGAGTTTAATAAAGACGAAATCCTTAAAATGGTCAATGCGCTCGAAAGTCAAAGCACACATCCTGTCGCAACTGCCATTCATGACTATGTTGGCGAGATAGACAATACCATCAATTTAGTAGGGACGGAAGAAATAGCCGGACACGGACTAAAATCGACTGTAAACGGAAAAGAATTGCTTGTTGGTAATTTTAAGTTACTTGATAAATTCAATATCAGTCATGATGCCAACACAGCAAACATTGTGTACACGGTTATTGCTATTGCTTACGATGGGAAATTTGTAGGCTATCTGACAATCTCAGACAGCATTAAAGTTGATGCAAAAAAAGCAATCGATAAGTTACATAGTATGAATATAAAAGTTACTATGCTCAGCGGTGATAAAAGTGCTGTTGTAGATCACGTTGCCAAACAATTAGGAATAGATAATGCTTACGGAGATTTACTACCAGAAGACAAAGTGAATAAAGTAAAAGAAATCAAAGCCAGTAATGGTAGTGTAGCTTTTGTGGGCGATGGTGTAAACGATGCTCCAGTAATTGCTCTGAGTGATGCAGGAATTGCAATGGGAGGTCTAGGAAGTGATGCAGCCATAGAAACTGCCGATGTGGTAATCCAAGATGATATGCCATCAAAAATTGCAATGGCAATAAATATTGGTAAACAAACCAAAAAAATAGTCTGGCAAAACATCATACTGGCATTTTCTATAAAAGCCATTGTACTTATACTCGGAGCAGGCGGACTTGCTACCATGTGGGAAGCTGTATTTGCCGATGTAGGAGTTGCGCTATTGGCTATACTAAATGCTGTTAGAATTCAAAAGATGAAATTTTAAAGAAGATATAAGATCTCCCTTAATCAGTAAATATCACAAATCAAATAAGGAATATTGTAAACGTATTGAGGCATTATGGACGGAAATTTGTGGTATCAAATAATTATTAAAGTATCAATTAAAATGGAAAATAAAAATCTTCAATTTAAAACAACCCTTAATTGTGGTGGATGTGTAGCAAAAGTAAAATCTGATTTAGACAATGCCCAAGGTATTGGCGAATGGAATGTAGACACTGATAATGCCGACAAAATCCTTACAGTGCAATCAGAAGGAGCAACAGAAGACGAAATCGTTGCTATCATCAAAAGTAAAGGTTTTAAAGCGGAACCTTTATCTGTTTAGTATTGTAAATACACCTTATTCCAAAAGAGGTTAAAAGCAAAAAGTCAATATTATTACAGTTATGCAGTTTGGAAAGAGCTCGATACCATATCGGGCTCTTTCTTTTTAGTTCTTAAATTCTATTTTAATCATAGCGCACGGTTTCAACCATGCGATACGAATTATGATAATACATTGCGCTCCAGCGGTTAAAACCGTTGCAATATTTATAAGATATTTTTTTGTTCGCAATCCATTATCTGTAAATGTCACAAATAAAACTAGAAAAAGTGTAATGATTAGATTCTAAGAAACATAGAACTTTGTAACTGGTAATAAAGCCTTTAAAATAATTAAAAATAGTATGAATAAACTAAAAATTTTATTGCTCGGAACAGCATCTATTGCTATGCTATCCGCTTGTAATAATACAGGAAAGAAACAAAACACATCAGATATGGATATACATCAGCACGCTAATGAAGAAGCTAATTATGTTTGCCCTATGCATCCTGAAGTAACAGGAAAAAAAGGAGAAAAATGTTCAAAATGCGGAATGGAATTAGAACCTTCAGCAGCAAAGAAAGATAGGTTTTTTGATGTTAAGTTATCTAGTAATCCTGAAGTAATTCAGGCTGGAAAACCAACAAATCTATCAATCTCAGTTACCGAAGATGGTAAAAATGTAACAATGGATGTAGTACACGAAATGAAGATGCATCTTTTGGTTATGAATGAAGAATTAACATGGTTTGATCATATACACCCAAAAGAACAAGCTGATGGTACTTATAGTGTTTCCGAGACATTTCCGGGTGGAGGCAAATATTTATTATTTACCGATTACAAACCAGTTGGTGCGTCTGGTAACGTCAAAATGATGGAAGTTGAAGTAAAAGGAACTCCTTTGGATATACCAAAAACGGCAACAGAAAAACTAGTATCTAAAGTTGATAATTATACAGTTACATTAACTAACGGAAATGATTTAAAAACAGACAGAGGTCAGTTACTAAAATTTACTGTAGAAAAAGGGGGTAAGAAACTAGAGGAGAAAGATATTGAACAGTATCTTGGAGCAAGCGCTCATATTGTAATGGTTGCTAAAGAAACTAAAGACTTCCTGCATATTCATCCAATATCTGATAAAAACTTCCCAATTTACGCAGAGACTCAAGTTAAAAAAGCGGGTATTTATAGAATGTGGGTACAGTTTAAAATAGATGGTAAACTTCATACAGCAGATTTTACAGTAAATGTTTCTGAAGGTCCTAAAGCTACAGGCGATAATCATGATAAACATGCTCACCACTAAAAGCAAACTGGCTATCCAATAAAATAATTTATTTTGCTGTATAGATAAAGTACTGTAAGTGTTGCTGGAAATTTATTTAAGTATTGCTAAAATTTTTAGCGAATACAATAAAAATCTTTTAACCATAATAGGAAAAAATAAGTGAATATAAGTACTCCTAATCGGCGTAAACTTAAATGACCTTACTTCTCTTATTATGGTTATTTTTTTGCTGTAATATTAATTTCATGAATCTAACTATGTAACTTAATGCTTTAAATTGGCAGATAGATACCCCTGTAAATCATGAGTATAAACCAATCCTTACAAAAAATTTGATAATTAACACTAAGAAAATATTAAATAATTTAATAAAAACAAATCATCATAATAATCATATCTTTTGTTCTACCTTAGTATAAGAATGATTTAGTGCCTTTTAACTAGATTCCATCCTTAAACATATTTAATTGCCGCATTTGAATTTTATTTTTTGCAGAAAATAAAGCCGCAACAATAACCGTTCTTAAACAAAACAATATTATGGGCTTATTTGATTTTATGATGGTGGAGATAGCTATGGATTTAGGAACAGCTAATACTTTAATAATATATAACGGAAAAATCGTTGTTGACAGTCCTTCTATTGTAGCCAGAGATATTAGAAACGGAAAAATTATCGCTGTAGGCAAGGAAGCCAGTTTAATGCAGGGAAAGACACACGAAAATATTAAAACAATCCGACCACTTAAGGATGGGGTTATTGCCGATTTTGATGCCTCTGAAAAAATGATTAGTTGGTTTATAAAAAATATACCTGAACTAAAGAAAAGTTTTTTCACTCCCGCATTACGAATGGTTGTGTGTATTCCGAGTGGTATTACCGAGGTCGAAATGAGAGCCGTAAAAGAATCCTGTGAACGGGTAAACGGGAAAGAAGTATTTTTAATTCATGAGCCTATGGCTGCTGCCATCGGAATTGGTTTAGATGTGATGCTCCCAAAGGGAAATCTTATTGTTGATATCGGCGGAGGAACCACCGAAATTGCAGTTATTGCACTTGGAGGAATAATTTGTGACAAATCGATAAAAATTGCAGGAGATGTTTTTACCAATGATATCTTGTATTATATGAGAACACAACATAATTTGTATATCGGAGATGCTTCTGCAGAGATGATAAAAATCGAGGTTGGCGCTGCAATGGAAGAACTTGAGGAAGCTCCTGATGATATGTTGGTTCGTGGAAGAGATTTACTTACAGGGAAACCAAAAGAAATAAAAGTAAGCTATAGGGAGATTGCAAAAGCATTGGATAAATCAATACAAAGAATTGAAGATGCAATAATGGTAACACTTTCATTAACACCACCAGAACTTTCTGCCGACATTTATAATACCGGATTATATCTGGCAGGAGGAGGCGCAATGTTACGCGGTCTTGATAAAAGAATATCTCAGAAGACCGATTTACCAGTATATATTGCAGAAGATCCGTTAAGAGCCGTGGTTATTGGTACCGGAACTGTCTTAAAAGATATAGCTAAGTATAAAAGCGTACTTATAAAATAGTAGGAGTCAAAAAAAAATCATACAATACCATAATTTTATGACGTTGTATGATTTTTTTTAAAACTTCTTAAGAATTTTTAATTCTCACAGAAAGAACCTATTTGTTTTAAATGTTTCTCTGTTTGGTATTTATTAAAGTTATCCCATTTAGGAGGGAAGTTTGTTTTTTGTCCGTACATAGAATCCAAGCAAACATTATTGTCTTTGTATTTATCATGTAAGACAGCCAAAATTTTAAAGAAGAATTCATCTAACATTATGATAGCATCAAATTCAGCTTTTAGCATATTATAATTACTATCAGCAGGATTTAATACTTGCAATAAATTTAAAACTTCATTCTTTTCATCTTCATTAATTTCAGTTAAATAACCCGTTTTTAAAGTTCTAAAAACTAGATTATTCCATGCTTTACTATCATGTCCCCATTGTACATCGGGTAAGTTTAAAGAATGCTCACAAATTAAAATTATAGAAAAAAGAACATCATTTAAGTACTGCGCTGGAAACTCATCAAAACTTCTGAATTCAAAACCACTTTGGTACATTTTTTCCTGATTAAAATCAAGACCAACTTCCGAAAGCATTTCATATTCCATATCAGCTTCAACCTGATCACGCCACCAAACATTTTCTTCTTTTTCAAATTTTAGTAATTTTCTAAAATCATCTACTTTATAGGTCAGAATTTTTCCCTTTGGCATTGCTTTATTATAAGTTCCTACACCTATATATCGAGACATTGCATTGCGCATAGAACCCAAAGTAAATTTTTTGTCCATGCTATAAGTATCACTTATCACCCCCATAATATCAGGACTTCCAAGAGTAGCTATAAAAAATGGCTCAAACCATTGCAACAAATAAATAGCATTGGCATGTGTTTTTTCAAATTCATTATAATCTACAATTCTGCTATCTTCTGTTAATGAAGGCAAAGTAATATGAAAATGGTACGTTCCGTTATTAAACAAAACCAAATTTTCCTGATTGGTCATAAACATATTAAGACCATTGTTATAATCCGGAAAGTTTAATTTTCCGTTTAATACACGTGATTCATTAATTTTATCAATGAATAACTTTTTGGTAGCTTTTAGTTCTTTGCACGAATCGGCTATTGTTCTGTTTTCAAAATATTTAGTTACAAATTCGATAGAATCACCGTCAAAATGAACAGAACCCATTGTTTTGTTTCTTTGGGTAATCATACTCTGAATATTGTACGGTTGATCCTCAAGGAAAAGTTCCATGATAGATTTTCCAAGATAATCAGGATTATCAAGTGGTTCTGCGATCACCTCACCATTTTCAGTATCAATTAATGGCTTTATTGGTGATAATGTTTTGTGTTGATAGTTTATATCAAGTTTTTCCAGAGAATGACTATTCATCATTCGGCTTACTTTATAGCTTTCATTTAATCCAAAAGCTTTTTTTAAAATAGGAGCCAGGCTTTCTGGTTTATAGCATTTTCTATAATCAATACTGTATTTCTCAAATCCAATTTTTTCTTGTATAAATTCACCAGAAACTATTAGGGGGTCTTCAAATTGCAAATAGGTTTCGTTTTCTAATCCAATTCCCCAATAATATTTTTTTGTCTGATTGTCTTTCATTTATACTAATTTTCTTTTTTATGGTTGATAATACTTTTTTTAAGATGATACTTTTTATCCGCAAACAAGAGTCTAATCAGTTTAAATTAGACACAAGAAACCTTGTAACGGATTGAGCATCATTGTTGCCTCCATTATAAAAGTTTTCGTTTACTTTTAAAAATATAGGAAAATATATTTTAGATTTTTTGTACTTGTAGCGACTGATGAATTGAAAAAAAACTAAAATTTTATAATAAGGTTATAAAATTACTATTGTTATTAATCACTTTTATATCAATAATTTAAGCATAAGGATAGCTTAATTACAACTTTTGCTATTCCTAGTATTTTCTAAGTTGCAAAAGTAGTGAATTGTTTTATCATTTCCAAGTTGTTAACATATTGAAAATCAATATGCTTTTTTTGGATTTAAAAATAAAGTGCAAAAGTTTTTTTATTCATGGTAATAAAACACATAAGAGGAATATAACTCATCATTCCACCAATCTTTTCTAACCTCAGAAAAGTAATTATAATTTAGCTTTCCTGCTTGTGATTGCAGCGGATACACTACCACATCATTCTCACGATATGCCTTATGTAAATCTGTTTCGGGAACAACAGGAACTATATGTCCAGACAGTCCTTTTTCTCTTCTTTTGGCACAAATCATTCCGATTCCACCATTTGTATTTACTTTTTCCTGAATTTCATCAACAGAAAACATTCTTTTCCAACCAAAACTGGCTCCCCATTGTAAAAACCAGTCGTGTATTGCACTAGAATAAATGCGATCTACGGTTTGCTCAAAAACAGCTTCCACATCTTGTCCGTTCAATATTTTATCCAGAGCTTCATCAGTCCACCAAACCGTAGGAAGATAAACTTTAGAAAAATAACAATAATCGTAGGAGTACACATTACAATAAGTATCTTCTACAGTTCTTTGATATCTAACATTTTTTTCAACATCTAATTTATCTATCAGTCGGGCAATACTTTCTTTTTTACTAGCAACATCCGTTAAATCTCTATACGGAATGCTAGAATCATAAAGAGGTGTTTCCTTCATTTCCATAGAATCTAACCTGGATTCTGGATTGGGTAATAAATCAGCTTTTATTATTTTATTATTCGGTATAGGATTATCCTCTAAAGGTAATGATGCTATTGATATGGTATTTTGTTCCATCTTGACTGCTTAAAATTAATCGGCTTAACCTACTCAAATTTACTATTCGTGTAATCGGGTTTTATCACCAAAAAAGTAAATATAAGTATTTTTAACTTTTTAAACGGTTATAGAAACGTACAAATTATGAAAACATTAGGATTAATTTGGTTAGCATGATTACATATAATACTTTAAATATAGTAATTATGTCTGGGCAACTTTAATTCTTTTCTTATCAATGATAATTAATGTTTTATTATTAATTTTATAGTATATACAGCTATTAATTAATTTTAATGCTCCGAGTGAAACGAACAAACGCAGTAATTGTAAATCAAGTTATTTCACATTGATAACCTATAAATCAATTTAGCCATGCATTTAAAAGGAAAAGAAAAACACTTCTGGAGAAGCAACTTTGATATTGGAAATCTTGCTGCTATACCAACAGAAATAGATGGTTATAAGGCTATTGATACCGAACTCGATGATGACTTTTTGTTTACAATGACATCTAGAATCCCATCTATTCATCGGCTTTATTTTAAATTTAATCTCATAACCGATGAAGGAGTAAGGCATATTAGTAACATTAAAAACTTACGGGAACTTACTTTAAGAGAGCATGAAAAGATCACAAACAAATCTATACCATATCTTAATAAATTAGTCGATTTAGAATACTTAGATATCTTAAAAACAGAAATTCATTTAGAAGATTTACTGGGATTATTTAACCTTCAAAAATTAAAAGAATTGTACGTTTCTTCCGAAAACATTGATAGAGAATACCTTCTGGAACACGTTATTACAATGAAAGAAATACTGCCTAATTGTGTTTTGTATATCAATTATGAGACTTATGAATAGCTTATAATTTAAACTGTTTTTACATAACAACTTCTTCAACTATCCGTTAGTTTGAGGTTAGAGTTTTGCCTATCTTTGCATTTCTAAAAATACCTCATGAATTCCCCTGTAAAAGCCGTTCATCCAATCTATAATCTTCAGTTTGGATTAGTATGTTTAAGTTCCTTACTCTTTTCTGCTAGTTTTAATATGCTAATTCCTGAACTTCCAGAATATTTAAGTAATATGGGTGGAGCAGAATATAAAGGATTAATTGTTGCGCTTTTTACATTAACAGCCGGAATTTCAAGACCATTCAGTGGTCGGTTAACTGATACATTAGGAAGAGTTCCTGTTATGGCAGTCGGATCAATTGTATGCTTTGTTTGCGGAATTCTCTATCCAATTTTAGGAACGGTTTCAGGATTTTTATTCTTGCGACTAATTCACGGATTTTCTACAGGATTTAAACCTACAGCAACAGCAGCTTATGTTGCCGATATTGTTCCTAGAGAACGTTGGGGCGAAGCGTTGGGTTTACATGGTCTTTGTTTTTCTATCGGAATGGCATTAGGGCCAGCCATTGGAAGTACAATTAAGATATATTCATCCATGAACATGCTTTTTTATGCATCTTCCGTTTTTGCACTTTTGTCTATCGTCATTTTAATGAATATGAAAGAAACGTTGAAATACAAACAGCGTTTTAGCTTGCATATCCTAAAGATTTCCAGAAAAGATATTATTGCTGTCGAAGTTTTACCAGCAGCCATAGTAACATTCCTTTCTTATATGGCATATGGAGTCATACTTACATTAATACCCGATTGGAGTCAGCATTTAGGAATAACCAACAAAGGCCTATTCTTTATGGTTTTTACAATTACATCAGTAATGATTCGTTTTGGAGCAGGAAAAGCTTCTGATAAATATGGTCGTTTACATTTAATAGGAATCGGACTTATCTTTTTAATAATATCACTCATCATTGTTGGATTTTCAACCTCAATTAGCGGACTTCTAGTAGGAGCAGCAATTTACGGAATTGCCACAGGAATTGTTTCGCCTGCACTAAATGCCTGGACAGTCGATATGAGTTTTGCAGATCATAGAGGTAAAGCCATGGCAACTATGTACATTGCCCTTGAAGCAGGAATTGGTCTTGGCGCACTTGTTGCCGGATGGATGTATCAGGATGTAATTGCAAACATTCCGATGCTTATGTACGCCAGTGCAACAATGGTTTTTCTTGCACTTGGATATGTTTGGATGCGATTGCGAAAAGCTGAAAAAGTCTAATTTTTTCATAACGTCAAATAGTACTTACAATACCGCTTATTTAATCATTTCTCGTTGCTTCGATTTTAGCGAAGTGTATTTTCATGCACCACAATTTTATTAAACCACTAATTTGTATTCTCGACAAAGATTGTCTATAAGGGAACGCAGATGACACTGATTCGCTAAAGCGAAAACACAGATAAACGCAGATTTTCTCTCATCCCGCAATGTCGTTAAGTTAATAGATTTTATATTTTACGCAGTTTCACACATCTGAAATCAATCCCTACGCTTCGGGATGTTAGTCAAAAATCTTAAATCTTTTTATCATTTCCCCTTAACTTAGTGACATTTCCCAACGGGTTGTTAATGATAATTTAATGACCTAAATAACCGCAATTATTTTCTAGTATTTACAATATATTTACTTCGCAAAAAACTAAACCAAAATGAAAAAAATCCGTTTATCATTATTATTTACGCTAGCTAATTTGTCTGTTATTTTAGCCCAAGCTACCCAACAAGAATTATTTGATACTCTCGAAAAAACTGCTGGTGTACATTATGCTTATCCAGATAAGGATATTGTAGCTTATACACCAGTACCAAAAGGATATGAGGCATTTTATATCAGTCATTTTGGGCGACATGGTTCCCGTTATTTAATAAGTGATAATGATTATAAAGATGTAATCAACCTATTTGAAGATGCTAATAAATATGGAGCATTATCTTCTTTAGGGAAAGATGCTCTAAAACGATTACAAGAACTTTGGACAGAAGTAGAATTTAGAGGTGGCGATCTTTCGCCTTTAGGACAAAGAGAACAAAGAGGAATCGCTGAACGTATGTATGCACATTATCCAAAAGTTTTTGCAAAAGATGCTCAAGTAGAAGCCAGTGCCACAACAGTTGTGCGTGTTGTACTAAGTATGGATGCTTTTAGCGAACGTATTAAAGAACTTAATCCAAGCCTGCAAATTTCTCGAAATGCGGGTATTAAATGGCAACAGTATTTAAACTATCATACAAAAGAAGCAATTGCTTTTAGATCTGCTAAAGACACATGGAAAGAAGAATTCCTAAAATTTGAAGCCAAACATACAAACCCACATCGTTTGGTAAATTCTCTATTTTCTGATACTGATTATATCGTTAAAAAAGTAAATCCTGACGACCTCATGAAAAAGTTATTTGCCATAGCAGGAGGGATGCAAAATACCGAAACAAAACTATCATTTTATGATTTATTCGAAAAACAGGAATTGTTTGACCTATGGCAAAGTGGCAACTATCGCTTATATGTAAACGATGCAAACTCAGCCCTTAATAACGGAATCATGTTTGAAAACCAAAAACCTACATTAAAAAATATTCTGGAAAGTGCCAATAAAATAATTGCTTCTAAAGGAAAAGGAGCAACTCTACGTTTTGCACATGATGGTAATATAATTCCGTTGGCGATGTTACTTCATTTAGACGGAAGTTATAATAGTATCTCAGATCCTGCTAAATTTTATGAAGCTTGGAGCAACTTTAAAGTAGCACCTATGGCTGGTAACATACAAATTGTATTTTTCAGAAAATCAAAATCTGATGATATTCTTGTAAAATTCCTTCTGCACGAAAAAGAAATCCTTGTTCCAACTATACAAACAGATAAAGCACCATATTATCATTGGAAAGATGTAGAAGCATATTATAAGAGTTTGCTCGCTAGTTAAAACAATACAATCAATTAAAACGGATTTTCTATCTATGATATTTTAAAAAATCCGTTTTTAATCCGCGTTTTTACTTTTGTAAATCCGTATCATCCGCGTTCCTTTCGCAAAGA
>NZ_NCWQ01000058.1:0-27374 GCF_002156885.1 Flavobacterium sp. AJR
GTTTAATCCGCGTTCCTCTATAGACAATCTAAAAAAACCTAATCTCTTTGTGAAATAACCGCAAAGGTCGCCAAGATTTTTAAAAATATGATTTTACAAAAAACACAAAGTCCGCAAAGCTTTGTGTTGATCTAGCTTTGCGAACTTTGCGTTTTCTATGCGTGAGTAAAATTAAATCTTAGCGCACTTTGCGGTTAAACCCTTATACTAATAAAGCAGCTTTCAACCCTTCTAAATCAACCGAAACTTGTTCGCCCGTTAGTAAGTTTTTAAGCGAATACGAATTAGATTCTATTTCTTGTTCACCAGCAATAACAGCAAAAGGAATCATACGTTTATCAGCATACTGAAACTGCTTTCCTACCTTTACATTATCTGGATACAACTCTACTTTTATATTTTCTTTTCTTAATTCCTGAATCGCTTTAAGCGCATAAAAAGCCTCTTTATCACCGTAGTTTATAAACAAAGCTTTAGAAGTTGCCGTAACCGTATCAGGAAACAATTGCAATTCCTCAAGCACTAAATAAATACGATCTAATCCGAAAGAGATTCCAACACCACTCATGTTTTTCAATCCAAAAACACCAGTTAAATCGTCGTATCTTCCGCCACCACCAATAGAACCCATGGCAACAGTTTTAGGCGGAGCTATTTCAAAAATTGCTCCTGTATAATAATTCAGTCCACGAGCAAGTGTAACATCCAAATCTAAAATTGCTGTAGACAATCCTAAGTTAGACACATTGTCACAAATAAAACGCAACTCCTCTACCCCTTTCATCCCTTCTTCAGAAGAAGCTAATAAAACTGAAAGCTGATTAATTTTATCTGAGATCGTTCCTGTAAAACTAAATAATGGCTGCACTTTTACAAGCGCTTCTTCCGAAATTCCTTTCTCCATCATTTCTTTCTTCACACCATCTTCGCCTATTTTATCAAGCTTATCCAGCGCAACCGTAAAATCAATTAATTTATCCGAAGCGCCAATAACCTCAGCAATTCCAGATAATATTTTTCGGTTGTTTATTTTTATAGTTACACCACTTAAACCTAAAGAGGTAAAAACAGTATCATATAATTGTACCAACTCCACTTCTTGCCATAATGATTTAGAACCAACCACATCGGCATCACATTGAAAAAACTCTCTATAACGTCCTCTTTGAGGTCTGTCAGCTCTCCAAACTGGTTGAATTTGGTATCTTTTAAAAGGAAATTCAATTTCGTTTTGGTGCTGCACTACATATCTTGCAAACGGGACTGTTAAGTCGTAACGCAATGCCTTTTCAGAAATTCTGCTTGTAAATTTATTCAACTCAATTCTTTCATTGATCTCAATTTTTTCAGCAGAATTAACCTGTAGAGATTCTATAGATTCTGGTAATTCAATTTTGCTTTTATTGAAGAAAAAATTACCTGAGTTCAATATTTTAAAAATCAAACGGTCACCTTCTTCACCATATTTCCCCATTAAAGTATCGGAATTTTCAAAAGATGGTGTTTCAATAGGTTGAAAACCAAACTTCTCAAAATTATTTTTTATGGTTTGAATAATATATTGACGTTTTGACACCTCTGCAGGCGAAAAATCTCTTGTTCCTTGTGGAATACTTGGTTTCGAAGCCATTTCTCTTTGATATTTTAGATTGCTGATTTTAGACTTTAGATTTACTTTCGAAATCTTAAATTCTAATCGAGTGCAAATATCTCACTTTTTAAAATAAATAATGACTCTTCTAAAACAAACTTGTAACAAAAATTGTATTTTCGTGACAAACTAGTATGATGCTAAAATTATTCAAAGAAAATATCCGGATTGCATTTGGTTCCATTCGAACACAATTATTACGTACCATCCTTACCGTTTTAATTATTGCAATAGGCATCACTGCTTTAGTTGGGATTTTAACTGTAGTTTCGGCATTAGAGAACACTATTTCTACCGATTTTGCTTCTATGGGAGCAAATACCTTTAATATAAACCAATACGAAAACGAAGTTCGAAACCGTGGCGGTAACGAAAGAGAAATCATAAATCCTATTATTTCTTATCCCGAAGCCGTTGCATTCAAGAATAAATACAGATATCCATTTACCGAAACATCGCTTTCATTTACAGCAACATCTACAGCCGAAGTAAAATATCTTGGCACCAAAACCGATCCCGAAATTAAAGTACTTGGAGTCGACGAACATTTTATTGGTAATTCTGGTCTTGAAACCAGCATTGGCAGAACATTTAATCAGTTCGACATCGAGAACAATACCTATGTATGTATATTAGGTTCCGATTTTATGAAAGGATTATTAAAAGATGTAAACCCAATCGATAAAATCATTTCTATCCGTGGCGCACGCTTTAAAGTTATTGGCGTACTTAAAGAAAAAGGATCCACATTCGGGAACAGTCAGGATTTACGAGTATTAATTCCTATTCAGGTAGCACGTTCCTTATTTACAGCACCAAACATAAACTATACGATAAGTGTAATGGTTTCCAAAAAAGAATTATTGGATCAAGACATTGATAATGCAACAAGCACCATGCGTCGTGTGCGAAAATTAAGCCCTATACGTGATAATAATTTTGGTGTAGTACGCAGTGACGACCTTATTAATCGCATCTTAGGAATCACACAATACCTTGGTTGGGCAGCATGGATTATAAGCGTCATTACTATCTTAGGTTCCTCTATAGCTTTAATGAATATCATGATTGTATCGGTAACAGAGCGTACCCGAGAAATCGGTGTTCGCAAAGCTCTCGGAGCTAAAAAAACAACTATTGCTGTACAATTCTTTATCGAAACCCTACTTATTGGACAATTAGGCGGTTTAATCGGAATTATTCTCGGAATTTTAGTTGGCCTAGCCTTTGCAACAGCAATGAAATTCGTATTTGTAATTCCATGGGGAGCAATTTTCGCTGCATTCGGCACCAGCTTTACAGTCGCAATTGTGTCAGGATTATACCCTGCAATAAAAGCGTCCCAACTCGACCCTATCGAAGCTTTACGCTATGAATAGTATTCAGTCGCAGTTTTCAGCCTCAGTATAACAGCTACATTTTACGTATTTCATTTTACCAAAAGAAAGTTTGCTGGAGCGCAACATAATTGTTACATAACACGAACTGTCCCGCTTTACGTTCCAATCTTTTATCTTGAGAAAAATCAAGATAAAAGGATTTCTCCCGAAGCTTCGGGACAATCGGGGCTATTTTACAACTTACATTTTCAAGTCACGTTGTCAAACTGCAAGGTTTTTTTATAGAAATAGGCACAATCTCATCTTTTTAATTCAAGAAAACTCAAACGATAGTATAATTAATGACTCTAAACGGATTATAGATACAAACAGCACATTACAAAACACTGCCAACGGTTTCAACCGGAGCGCAATACACCATCACTATCCGTATCACACGGTTGAAACCGTGAGCTATAAATAAAATACCTTAAATTTTAAATAAAAATAGCAAAAACACCTAACCTATGTTTCTTGCCTTAGAAACAAATCCTGACAACTAGACACCTACAAGGTTAAAAAAACCTTGCAGGAAACCCTCATTTCCCTTTTACAAAAAAAAACTTATTATCGAAAAAACTTATTTCACACAAAAAATCATCCTGTCATTATCGTAAATATCTTTACGCAATTCGATGTTTTTAAAACCCAAATCCTCAAGTAATTCAACTGTTTCCTTTCCTAAATACTGATTGATTTCAAAATAAAGGCTGCCGTTTTTTTTCAGATTCTTTTGCGCTAGTTCAGCTATTTTTCTGTAAAAAATAAGTGCATTGTTATCGGCAACAAAAAGTGCCAAATGCGGTTCATAATCTAATACATTCTTCTTGATTTCCTCTTTTTCAAGATTCCTTACATAAGGTGGATTCGAAACAATGACATCAAACTCCTGCATTAAATCTTCAGTTTCCAGAATATTCTGAAGCAAAAAAGTAACCGAAACCCCATTGGTCTCAGCATTTCTTTTGGCAGTAGCCAAAGCATTCTCCGAGACATCAATTGCAAAAACCTGAGCATGAGAAATATTTTTTGCCAGCGAAATAGCAACACAACCACTTCCTGTACCTATATCCAGAATTTTTAAGTTTTTGGATTTCCCAACCTTTAAATCCTCTTTAATAATCCACTCAACCAATTCTTCGGTTTCAGGTCGCGGAATCAAAACGTTTGAGTTTACCTCAAAATCTAATCCGTAAAAATTCGTTTTCCCTAACAAATATTGTATCGGGATTTCCTTTTTTAATTCAGTTACAAGAATACTCCAATCTGCAATTTCTTCGTCCGAAAAAGACAAATCTGGGTTTAAAGCCAAATCTATTTGTTTGAGATTTCGTTTCTCTTCCAGAATTAAATAGAAGAAACTCTCCACTTCCAGAACATCATAAATTCCCGAAAGCTCTTGAATAAATTGCGTTCTGTATTGTTTTATTTTCATTTTATACTTGTTGTTAAAAAGTAGGTTTAATTAGCAATCAAATCCTACTGCAATTTCAGAAACCCTCTTCATCGTCTCACCACTTTTAGCTTTACTCGAAAGAAACAGAATCACCCGCTCCTCTTCATAATGTCTATTTGCACTAAAAACAAAATCTAATTTCCCATCGTTATCAATATCTCCTGCAAAAATCAACTTAACAAAAGTATCATTAAACGACTCTTCCGATAAAAGCAATTTTTCAGCAGTATTTCCTGTAGACAGATAAAGCTTATAATTTTCGACCTTCTTAAAAACTTCTTCTGTATTATCATCTGTAGAAACCATTTCCGAAGAAAGAACTTTACCTTCCCCACGCAAAGTATAATTAACATTATTAAAGACAAAAGTTACTTTTTCGTCTGGCCAAATTTTATCTTCCTCAATCTTTAAAGACTTTATTTTTCCCAATTTCAAATCAGGTAAATCCATAAAAATGATTGATTTATTTTTAGCAAGAATAGACACTAAGGAATCTCCCGAACATTCATCAAATCCCTTTTCTATTTTAAAATCTGCTTTTCCTAAATAATATTCCCCATTCTGCTCATATAAATCAATCCACTTTTTAGTTAAAGCAACAGCAGGATTTTCTTCTCCATAACTTCTATAACTTCGCGCAAGCAAAATATCAAAGTCATTTTTAAACTCCTCCTCCGAAACTACTTCTTTTTCCTGAACAGAATCTTTTACAATAGTTTTTTTACTAACTCCAATAATTTTTTCTGTTTTCGTTTCTTTAGCATCTTTACAAGAAAACAGAATTGAAACCAAAACAATTCCAACAATAATTTTTTTCATAAACTTATAACTTTTTCAACATCCAAACTGGGCATGAAGTATGACCCGTGCATCCCATTGGCGCATCAAGATATTCAAAACCTGATTTTTTATATAATTTTTGAGCAGCATGCATAAAAGGCATCGTTTCGATATAACAATTCTCAAAACCAAAATCCTTAGCACTCTCCAAACATTTTTCCATCATTTTACTTCCTATTCCCAAACCACGAGTTTCTGGTAAAAAGTACATTTTTTGCAATTCACAAATTGTTGGCGCTTCGTTCTCCAACGGAGCAATTCCGGCACAACCCACAATTTTATCATTATTTTCGACTACAAAATAAACCGCTTTAGACTTATTATATTCTTCAAACATAAAATCTAAATACGGATCTTCGTATGCAGTTCCTACTTTCGGGATATTCAACTCATCAAAAACGGCTCTTATCAATTGTGCCACAGCCTGATTGTCTTCTTTCGTTATTTTTCTGATAATCCAATTTTCCATTTCTTCTTATTCTGTCTTATACAATGTACAAAAGTAAATATACTTTATTGTTATTTTAGATAGATTCAAAACTAAATCATAAACTCAAAAATAACTACTTTTGCATTGTGAATATACATGAAAAATACATAAAACGCTGCATACAACTTGCCAAAAATGGCTTAGGAACTACATATCCAAACCCAATGGTTGGTAGCGTAATCGTTTATAATGATACTATTATAGGAGAAGGCTGGCATAAAAAAGCAGGCGAGCCTCATGCCGAAGTAAATGCTGTAAACTCAGTAAAAGATAAATCATTGCTCAAAAAAGCAACTATTTACGTAAGTTTAGAACCATGCAGTCATTTTGGTAAAACACCACCTTGTTGCGACTTAATTATTGCAAACGAAATTCCAAATGTAGTTGTTGGGACTGTAGATCCAAACGAAAAAGTTGCCGGCAAAGGAATTAAAAAACTCCTTGAAGCGGGAAAAAAAGTTACCATTGGAGTCCTTGAAGAGGAATGCAACGAACTAAACAAACGCTTTTTTACATTTCATCAACAAAAAAGACCTTATATAATCTTAAAATGGGCAGAATCTAAAGATGGATTTCTTACTCCAGAAAAAGAGAACGATACAATTATAAAAAGAGAACCAATCTGGATTACCAATGCCTATTCACGACAATTGGTACATAAATGGCGAAGCGAAGAACAAGCTATCCTGGTAGGAACACAAACTGTTATTGACGACAATCCTAAATTAAATACTCGTGATTGGGCTGGTAATAATCCTGTGCGCGTTGTTCTGGATCAAAACAATCGCATTCCTCAAGACAGTCATATTTTTAGCAATGATGTTAAAACTATTGTATTTACAAAATCCAAAATTGCCATTGAAAAAGAAAACCTTATCTTTGAAGTAATTGATTTTAAAGAAAATATAATCCCGCAAATACTTGCAGTTTTATACCAACATCAAATTCAATCAATTATTATCGAAGGCGGATTGCAAACTTTACAATCCTTTATCGATACTAACCTATGGGATGAAGGACGTTTTTTTATTGGAAACACCTACTTTACAAAAGGTACTAAAGCCCCTATAATTGCTGGCATAAAAAATAAAAAAACCTACATTGGTAAAGACGAATTAATACAAGTTAGAAACCATGATTGATACTATTATTTTTGATTTTGGAGATATATTCATCAACTTAGACAAACAAGCTACAATTGATGGACTAAAAAAACTTGGCCTGACTGAATGGAATAATAATCTAGATCAATTAAATATTAAATTCGAAACTGGTAACATTACTCCCGAAGAATTTATATCAGGATTTCAAAAAGAGATTCCTAATGCATCTGCAAAAGAAATTCTGAATGCCTGGAATGCTGTTCTGCTAGATTTTCCATTATACCGATTAGAGTTTCTTCAGATGCTTTCTGAGAAATACAGATTGTTCTTATTAAGCAACACCGACTCTATTCATATTAAAACATTCGAACATAAAACAGGAGTATCATTTTATAGTGATTTCTACCAATGCTTTGAAAAAGTTTACTTTTCATTCGAAATCGGAATGAGAAAACCGAATCACGAAGCTTATACCTATATAATAAACAAACACGAGTTATCCCCAAAACGAACTTTGTTTGTAGACGACAAAATCGAAAACACCAATGCTGCTGCCGAACTTGGTCTTCAGGTATGGAACTTACAAGTAGGAAAAGAAGATGTCGTAGATTTATTTGATAAAAAAATAATTTAGAAAACAATCTTGGAAATTAAAGATACCTATCAAACGATAGCATTCCCATCGGAAGAAGTACTGTATAAAGAAAAAAGCAGCAAATTTTTTGGCTATGCTTATCCTATTACATCCGAAGAAGAAGTAAAACCTATAATCGAAGCCCTAAAAAAGCAACACCCAAGTGCTGTACATTATTGTTACGCCTATCAATTAGGCATCGAACCTACCGTAAGCTACAGAGCCAACGATGATGGAGAACCGAGCAATACAGCAGGAATGCCCATTTACGGACAAATACAATCTTTTAGCGTGACAAACGTTCTTATTGTTGTTGTACGTATATATGGAGGGATTAAATTAGGCGTAGGAGGATTAATAGCCGCTTACAGAACAACTGCACAAATGGCATTAGAAGTTTGCGAAATTGTCGAGAAAACCATTGATGTACAGTTTTTAATCTCTTTTGATTATAAAAACATGAATAAAGTAATGCGAGTTATCAAAGAAAAAAGATTGGAGATTGTCTCACAAGAAATGGAAATCGACGAAGATTCTGGACTCCCAATTGGCAAAATAACGATCCAAATTCGCAAAAAAAATGCCGAAATGATATTCGACATTTTTGATTCAATGTTTGAAATAGGAATAAAATTATGCTAAAATCATTTTCATTTATGGTAAATTTTAGCAATTATTCAATCTTTTTAAGAAGCTCCAAAATATAGCTTGGAGGGGCTGTTGGACGACCCGTTTTTAAGGACACAAAAACCAAAATAAAGACAGCAGTTGTTAATAACTCATTTGACTCGTTATAAATCTCGCAATCAAATTCTATCTTGACAGATGACTGACTTTTAAATGTTGTATGCACCGTTAACAACTCATCATATCGTGCCGATTTTTTATAATTAATATTCATGGAAACAATTGGCAAAGCGATCCCGCTTTCTTCCATGCTTTTATACGAAACCCCTTTGTTTCTAAGCCATTCCACTCGTCCAATTTCAAAATAAGGAATATAATTTCCATGATAAACGACTCCCATTTGATCCGTTTCTGAGTAACGAACACGCACTTGAGTTTGATGATTTTTCATTATTTATTTATTAAAAAAATTTAATTTTTAAACCTCGCCTTACAACAATATTTTAGATAATTACCACCCGAAATATTTTTTTTTAACGAAATTTGTTCACATATTTGTTATCTTGAAAAATGACAATTATTCAACCTCGTTTTTATAAGAGTAATATTATCAATACACATAATTTATTTGAATCTATGACTAAAACTGCACAATCGGTATGGGAAAACTGTTTGTCTTTTATAAAAGACAACATTCAAGATCAAGCGTACAAAACTTGGTTTGAGCCAATCAAATCAGTTGAGCTAACCGACAACGCATTATACATTCAAGTTCCAAGTAAATTTTTCTACGAATGGTTAGAAGAGCACTATGTAAAATTACTAAAAGTTGCTCTTACCAAGGAACTCGGAAAAAATGCAAAGTTACTCTATAAAATCAAAATGGAAAACACTTATGGCAACAAACAACCGTTTACGGAACAATTGCCAAGTGCCAATAGAGGACCTATGAAACCTCAAGATGTTGATGCTCCGTTTAAAAACTTAAATCCTGAATTAAAAAACCCATTTGTAATTCCAGGAATACGTAATTTAAAAATCGAGTCTCAATTAAACCCGAACTATAGTTTTGACAATTTCCTTGAAGGAGACTCAAATCGTTTAGCTCGTTCTGCAGGTATGGCTGTTGCCAATAAACCTGGAGGAACATCATTTAATCCGTTATTGATTTTTGGTGGAGTTGGTTTAGGAAAAACACACTTAGCTCACGCAATTGGAGTTGAAGTAAAAGACAAATACCCAGAAAAAACGGTTTTATATATTTCTGCCGAAATTTTCACACAACAATATATTGACTCGGTAAAAAAGAATAATCGTAATGATTTCATTCACTTTTACCAGTTAATCGATGTTTTAATTATTGACGACGTTCAGTTCCTATCTGGAAAATCAGGTACGCAAGACGTTTTCTTCCATATTTTTAATTATTTACATCAAAACGGAAAACAGGTAATTTTGACTTCTGACAAAGCTCCTGTTGACATGCAAGACATTGAACAACGTTTATTATCACGTTTTAAATGGGGATTATCTGCCGAGTTACATCAGCCAGATTACGAAACAAGAATTTCTATCTTAAAAAATATTTTATATCGTGACGGAGTTGAAATTCCAGAAGATATTATCGAATATGTAGCACGCAACATTAAATCGAATGTACGTGAACTAGAAGGAGCAATTATTTCGTTGATTGCACAATCTTCTTTCAACAAAAAAGAAGTAACGATTGAATTGGCTAAAAGCGTAGTCGAAAAATTCGTTAAAAATGTAAAAAGAGAAATTTCTATCGATTACATCCAAAAAATTGTATCCGATTATTTCCAACTGGATATCGAAACACTTCAATCTAAAACTAGAAAGAGGCATGTTGTTCAGGCAAGACAATTGGCTATGTTTTTTGCAAAGAAATTCACTAAAGCATCTTTAGCAAATATTGGCTCACAAATTGGTGATCGTGATCACGCAACCGTATTACACGCTTGTAAAACAGTTGACAATTTAGTCTCTACAGACAAACAATTCAAGAAATTTGTCGAAGACATCAATAAAAAATTAACGCTATAAACGCGAACCATGCCCGTAAAAATTTTAATGGTCTGCTTGGGTAACATTTGCAGATCACCATTAGCAGAAGGCATTTTAGCTTCAAAATTACCTAAAGACACTTTTTTAGTTGATTCGGCAGGAACGGGCGGTTGGTATGTTGGTCGTAACCCTGACCAACGCTCAATCGCAGTAGCACAAAAAAACGGCTTAAACATTTCAAATCAAAAAGGAAGACAATTCAAAACTTCCGATTTTGATACCTTCGATTATATCTACGTCATGGACAATTCCAACTATAATAACGTTATTGCATTGACAAAAAATCAACAGCAAAAAGATAAAGTACAACTTATTCTAAACGAATTATTTCCCGCAGAAAATGTTGATGTTCCCGATCCCTATTATGGCCTACCAAACGGCTTTAACTCAGTTTATCAAATGCTGGACGAAGCTGCCGAAGTGATTGCTAAAAAACTAATAGCCAAACATCAATAACCGAAATCTGTCTTAATAAATTAAAAAATCAAACACATGAAATCAACTTCTTTATTAGGAAAACTTTATTTGATTCCGACAACCTTAGGCGAAAGCGACCCAATGGATGTTTTACCACAAACAATAAAGAGAAGTATTGATTTTATAGACCATTATATTGTAGAAAACGAGAAAACAGCAAGAAAATCTATTAAAGCCGTTTCTCCCGAAAAAAAACAATCTGAACTTATTCTTTTCACACTAAATAAACGTACTGAAAATAGCGAGCATTTAGACTTCATAAAACCTTTATTAGAAGGGAAAAATGTGGGATTAATGAGCGAAGCAGGTTGTCCTGGCGTTGCTGATCCTGGTGCTGCAATTGTAAAATTAGCACACGAAAAAGGAATTCAGGTAGTACCACTTGTTGGACCTTCTTCTATTTTATTAGCTATGATGGCTTCTGGAATGAACGGTCAAAGTTTTACTTTTAATGGGTATTTACCAATAGACAAAGACGAAAAAAAATCGGCATTGAAACATTTTGAGAAATTATCTCAGGATAAAAACCAATCTCAAATTTTTATCGAAACTCCGTACAGAAATAATAAACTAGTCGAAGATATTTTACAAATCTTAAATCCCGCAACACATCTTTGTATTGCTACAGATATTACTTTACCAACTGAGTTTATAAAAACAATGCGCATTTCTGATTGGAAAAAAATTAAAGTAGATTTGCACAATCGACCTACGATTTTCATTATCCATAAAATGTAATCAAACCTTAAAACCATCATCTATGAAGAAGTTTCTATTACTGATTTTGATTTGCTTTGTGCAAAATACATTTTCTCAAACAATAAAAGAAGGTGATAAACTTACCATAGACGCATCACTTACTATAAGTATCGATGATACAATTCCCCCACAAGGAACTATTCCTAACGATGATTATCTAATTTATAACACCGCTGGTATAGAAGTAAAACCTGAATTTCCCGGAGGCTTAATTGGTTTTGACAGTTTTATAAAACGAAATTATAAAAACCCAACAGATAATCTAAAGGGCAAAATATACGTGACGTTTATAATAGAAAAAGATGGTTCATTAAGCGATATCAAAATTTTAAGAGATATTGGTTATGGAACCGGCGCTGAAGCTATTCGCGTTTTAAAAACATCTCCTAAATGGACTCCAGGAATACAAAACAACAAGCAAGTTAGAGTTCTTTATTCTCTTCCTATAATCGTTAACTAATAAGCTATAGATTCTCTTTTTAGAAAAATATTCGTTTCAGAAAAAGAATTTAAAATTATCATAAAAAAGCTATCTTTATAAAAGTAATTATAGATTTTTATGAGCAAACTCCCCCACATTGGCACGAGTATTTTTACAGTTATGTCTAAAATGGCAAACGAATACAATGCCATTAACCTATCGCAAGGATTCCCTAACTTTCCTGTTGACGAACGCTTAACTAGCATTGTAGCACGACTTGCAACCGAGAATGTACACCAATACACTCCAATGGCAGGTTATCCGCCGTTATTGACCAAAATTGCAAAACTTATTCTGGACTCCTATAAACGAGTAGTTGTACCAGAAACCGAAATTCTTGTAACTGCCGGAGCAACTCAAGGTATTTTTACCACCATACAAGCGTTAATTAAAGCAAACGACGAAGTAATTATTCTCGACCCAAGTTATGATTGCTACGAAGCACCAGTTTTATTATGCAATGCACATTCAGTTAGAGTTCCTTTAAACGATGATTACACGCCAAATTGGGAAATCATAGAAAAAGCTTGTTCTACCAAAACAAGAATGATAATCATTAACAATCCGCATAACCCAACAGGGAAAATTTTAGCGGAAGCAGATTTTGTACGATTAGAGAAGATTCTTGATAAATACCCAGACCTATTAGTATTATCCGACGAAGTTTATGAGTACATCACCTTTGAAGAAAAACATATCTCAGCACATACCCGTCAGCAACTTTTAGACCGTTGCATTATGATTTCATCTTTCGGGAAATCATTTCATATTACAGGATGGAAAATTGGTTACGTTGTAGCCCCAGAACATTTAATGATAGAAATCAAGAAAGTACATCAGTTTTTGGTTTTTAGTGTAAACAGTATTTCTCAAGTTGCAATAAGCGAATATCTAGATATTGTTGACGTTACTAAACTTGGCAAATTCTATCAGGAAAAAAGAGATTACTTTAAAAAATTACTAGAAAAAAGTCGATTCGAATTAAAACCATGCGAAGGAACTTATTTTCAGGTTGCATCCTATAAATCAATCTCCGACGAAGATGATGTAACTTTCTGCAAAAGACTAATAACCGAATACGGAGTTGCTGCAATACCCATTTCGACTTTCTATGCCAACGGAAAAGATTTAAAACTAATCCGTTTTTGTTTTGCAAAAGATAATGCTACACTCGAGGCAGCTGCCGAAAGATTATGCAGCATTTAGCATAAACTAAAATTAACACATTTATTATGCATGCATACTATTTAATTCTTATATTTACCTTTTAAATTTAAAAAAACATGAGTTATACAGATAAAATGTTAAGAGACGATGCTTTAAAAGGCAAAGTAATAGTGGTAACCGGCGGAGGAAGCGGACTAGGAAAAGCCATGACTAAATACTTTCTAGAGTTAGGTGCTAAAGTTGCAATAACGTCGAGAGATTTAGAAAAACTAAAAAACACAGCTACAGAACTTGAGGGCCTAACAGGAGGAACTTGTTTACCACTGCAATGTGATGTTCGTCATTACGAAGAAGTAGAAAACATGCTACAAGAAGTTTTAAAAGCTTTTGGTAAAGTAGATGTATTACTAAACAATGCTGCTGGGAATTTTATTTCGCCAACCGAAAGATTATCAGCTAATGCTTTTGACACTGTTATCGATATTGTATTAAAAGGTTCTAAAAACTGTACACTTGCTTTCGGAAAGCACTGGATTGATACCAAACAAACATCGGCTACGGTATTAAATATTGTAACTACTTATGCTTGGACAGGATCTGCTTATGTTGTACCAAGTGCTACTGCAAAAGCTGGAGTTCTAGCTATGACAAGAAGTCTTGCTGTAGAATGGGCAAAATACGGAATCCGAACTAATGCTATCGCTCCAGGTCCATTCCCTACAAAAGGTGCTTGGGACAGATTACTTCCGGGGGATCTTGCAGAGAAATTTGACATGGCCAAAAAAGTACCATTAAAACGCGTGGGTGATCACCAGGAATTAGCCAATTTAGCTGCTTATTTAGTTTCTGATTTTTCAGCCTATGTTAATGGTGAAGTAATTGTTATCGATGGTGGTGAATGGTTAAAAGGAGCTGGACAATTTAATTTATTAGAAGCAATTCCAGAAGAACTTTGGGATCAGCTTGAAATGATGATAAAAGCAAAGAAAAACAAATAATAAGTGCTTACTAAAGTCAGGTATTTAAACAAATCACTGATTGCACCAAAGACCTCGATTACTAAGTAATCGAGGTCTTTTCTTTTTTACTCCCTATATATCAAGAAAGATTGAAAAACAAAATTAATCTGTGACCTAAAGTTTAACCGCAAAAGACGCAATGTTTTATAATCTTTCTAATCCTTTTATCCCGATAGCTATCAGGAGTGGCAAAAAAAACTTAGTTTACGTTTAACTTTCCCCTTATTATAAGGGCAACTATTCAATTAAAAATTGAATCAGAAAAATTTTAAAACAAGATAAAAGCTACAAGGAATTTTAGGAATTTTATCTAATGACAAATCCGTATTAATTGTTATTTTTGCGGCTTCAAATTATAACAATATTTTTATGCTCATCATTGGAATTGCAGGCGGAACAGGAAGCGGGAAAACAACCGTAGTACATCAAATCATGAATGAATTACCCCATGCCGAAGTGGGCGTGATTTCTCAGGATTCATACTACAGAGAAAATAAAAATCTATCTTTTGATGAAAGAGCCTTAATAAATTTTGATCATCCACGTGCGATTGATTTTGATTTATTAGTTACCCACTTAAAAGAACTTAAAGAAGGAAAAACTATCGATCAACCTGTTTATTCTTTTATCACACATAACAGAACCGACGATACAATTAGCACACATCCTAGAAAAGTAATGATTGTAGAAGGGATTTTAATCCTGACAAATCCAGAACTAAGAGATCTTTTTGACATTAAAGTATACGTTCACGCCGATTCTGATGAAAGACTTATCAGACGTTTAAAGCGTGATATCGCAGAACGTGGTCGTGACTTAGACGAGGTTTTAACACGGTACCAAAACACTTTAAAACCTATGCATGAGCAGTTTATCGAACCAACAAAGGCTTTTGCTGATATTATCATACCAAACGATAAATACAATACCGTAGCAATAGATGTAGTTCGTGCAGTAATTAATCAACGTATTCTATAATTTTATTGTAAATTTATTGCATTAAAAATTAGGAGCTATTCCCGCTTTCGCCTTTATCTTTGTTCGTTCCTCTCAAAGGATATCGGCTTTATCGGGGCTAAAAAATAAAAAATGACAAATCCATATAAAGATAAATCCTGGTTTAAATTCCTGAGCAACAAGTATGTTTGGGTATTGTTGTTTTTTATAATCTGGATGGTTTTTCTGGATAATTACTCCTATTTTGACCATCGTTTTCTAGATAACCAGATAAATGAGTTAAAAGACAACAAAACCTATTATCAAGAAGAGATAAAAAAAGACCAGGAACAAATAAAAGAACTTAAAAACCCAGAGCAAATTGAGAAATATGCACGGGAAAAGTATTTTATGAAAAAAGATAGTGAAGATATTTACATCATCGAGTTTGAAGGTGACACTATCGAAAAAAAATAAATTCAGAATTATAAAAAGATAAAAATGGCTACTCCCCTTTTCGATAATTTTAGTCCAGTATCATCCAAACAATGGAAACAAAAAATTCAATTTGAATTGGATGGTGCCGATTATAACGAAACCCTGATTTGGAATTCGCCAGAAGACATTCAGGTAAAACCATTTTATCATAGTGATGAAAACATCAAGCCCGTTGAAGTAACAACCAAAGCAACTGATTTTAAAATATGTCAGAACATTTTTGTTCATGACGTTTCAAAATCAGTTGAAAGGGCTTTAGATTCCCTAAAAAGAGGTGCTGAAAGTTTGCATTTTACAATCGAAAACGACACCGTTGCCGTTGATAAATTATTCGAAAAATTACCTTTAGAAAACAGAAATGTTTACTTTAATTTGAATTTTATTTCAATCGATTTCGTAAAAAAACTAAACGCAATTTCAATACAGAAAAAAGCAAATTTTTACTATAATATTGATCCACTTGGGCAATTGGCAAAAGAGGGCAATTGGTTTTCATTTACAACCAAAGAAAAAAACAATTTCGAAACCCTTGAAATCCTTTCAAAGGAAATTCCAAATGCATCCTTAATAAGTATTAATGCAAGTTTATATCAAAATGCTGGTGCCAATATGGTACAACAAATTGCATATACAGTAGCACATGCAAACGAATATTTTAATCGAATTCCCTCAATAAACGGAACGATCGTATTACAAGTATCAGTAGGAACCAATTACTTTTTTGAAATTGCTAAACTTCGTGCCTTACGATTGCTTTTTAATTTAATAGCAACCGAATACAATCCAAACCTAAAATGTCATATACTTGCTTCGCCCACAAAGCGAAATAAAACCTTGTATGATTACAATGTAAACATGCTACGCACCACAACCGAATGTATGTCGGCTATAATTGGTGGTGCAGATGCCATTGCTAATTTACCATACGATGCTTTATACCATAAAGACAATGAATTTGGGGACAGAATTGCACGCAATCAATTATTAATTCTTAAAAACGAAAGCTATTTTGACAAAGTCAATAATCCAGCTGACGGAAGTTATTATATAGAAAGTCTGACCAACCAACTTGCTGAGAAATCATTGACCTTGTTTAAAGACATCGAAGCCAATGGAGGTTTCTTAAAACTATTAAACGAAGGAATTATCAAAAGAAAAATTCAGGAAAGCGCCGATAAGGAACAAGAATTATTTGATACAAAGAAAGAAGTTTTACTCGGAACAAATAAGTACCCGAACAAAGACGACAAAATGAAGCATGATTTAGAACTCTTTCCTTTTGTAAAAATAAAACCAAGAAAGACATTAATTACACCAATAATAGAAAAACGGTTGGCCGAAAAACTGGAGCAAGAACGATTAGAACTTGAATAAAAGTGATTTAAAATAGCTATATTTGAATCTAACACAACTAATTATGGAAGCAATTCGACAAATAATATCGGTTAAAAATCATTCTATAACAGTTATTTTACCCGATGATTTTATAGCAGATGAAGTAGAAGTAATTATTTTACCTGTACAAAATGACAATTATAAAATCCCCCAATGGCAAATTGATCAAGTTAGAGAAAGAACAGAAAATTATTTAAAAAATCCAACGAATGTTACTGACATAGATGATTTTTTAAAAGAAATTGAAGATGATCTATAAAATAGTAATTATCGAAGAAGCAAAAAAGGATTATAAAGAATCTTTGCTTTGGTATAAAAACATACATCCAAAATTAGCTATTAGATTTAATGATTCCTTTAAAAAAAGTATAGCAATTATTAAAAAAGGCCCATTACTATTTCAAATTAGATATGACAATATCAGAATATTATTTTTAAAAACTTTTCCATATGCCATACATTATTCAATTTACGAAAATTGTATCGTTATAAAATCCATTTTTCACACATCCAGAGATAGTGAATTAAACTTCTTTTAAATACCTTTTTTACAATTGAGAAAAGACCTTAAACATATTAAATTAAAAGTTGAAAGCGAACAGGTAGATAGTGTTAATCCTCAAGATAAACAACTAACAACTGATTACTTTGAAACAGCCGAAGGAATTGACCTAAAAGCAACCTATACAAAACAAGATATTGAGAATATAGAACATCTTGATTTTGGAGCAGGATTTGCTCCAAATTTAAGAGGTCCTTATGCAACTATGCATGTAAGACGCCCTTGGACAATCAGGCAATATGCAGGATTTTCGACTGCCGAAGAAAGTAATGCTTTTTACAGACGTAATCTTGCTGCAGGTCAAAAGGGTTTATCAATTGCATTTGATTTACCTACGCATCGCGGATACGACTCTGATCACGAGCGTGTTGTTGGTGACGTCGGGAAAGCTGGAGTTGCTATCGATTCTGTCGAAGACATGAAGGTTTTATTTGATCAAATCCCGCTTGAAGAGATGTCGGTTTCTATGACAATGAATGGGGCGGTTTTACCAATTATGGCTTTTTATATCGTTGCTGCCGAAGAACAAGGTGTTCCTCCTGTAAAACTTTCCGGAACTATTCAAAATGATATCCTGAAAGAGTTCATGGTGCGTAACACTTATATTTATCCGCCTACTCCATCAATGAAAATTATTGCGGATATTTTTGAATTTACGAGCAAAAAAATGCCGAAATTTAATTCTATCTCAATTTCAGGATATCATATGCAAGAAGCAGGTGCCACTGCCGATATAGAATTGGCTTATACTCTAGCCGATGGATTAGAGTATATTAGAACCGGATTGGCAACAGGAATGCCTATAGATGAATTTGCTCCTCGATTGTCTTTTTTCTGGGCAATAGGAATGAATCACTTTATGGAAATTGCCAAAATGCGTGCAGGAAGAATGATTTGGGCAAAACTTGTTCAGCAATTTAATCCTAAAAGCGATAAATCTCTTGCATTAAGAACGCATTGCCAGACAAGTGGCTGGAGTTTAACCGAGCAAGATCCATTTAATAATGTGGCTCGTACTTGTATTGAGGCTACAGCAGCTGCTTTTGGCGGAACACAATCGTTACATACAAATGCTTTGGATGAAGCCATTGCATTGCCAACAGATTTTTCGGCAAGAATTGCTCGTAACACTCAAATCTTCTTGCAGGAAGAAACCAAAATAACCAAAACCGTTGACCCTTGGGCTGGTAGTTATTATGTAGAGAGCTTAACAAATGAGATTGTTGCCAATGCTTGGAAACTTATTGAAGAAGTTGAAGAGCTAGGCGGAATGACTAAAGCTATTGAAGCAGGAATTCCTAAATTACGAATAGAAGAAGCTGCGGCAAGAAAACAAGCCCGAATAGACAGCGGACAAGATATTATTGTGGGTGTTAATAAATACCGACTAGAAAAAGAAGATCCTTTACAGATTCTTGATGTTGATAACCAAATGGTGCGTAAACAACAAGTTGCTCAACTAGAACATATAAAAGCAACCAGAGATTCTGAAAAAGTAAAAGCAATACTCGAAAAATTAATTCATTGTGCTAAAACCGGCGACGGTAATTTACTGGAAATAGCTATTGATGCAGCTAGAAATCGTGCTACTCTAGGCGAAATAAGCGATGCTTTAGAAACTGTTTTCGGAAGATACAAAGCGCAAATTAAATCCTTTAGTGGCGTGTACAGTGCAGCGATAAAAGACGACAAGAGCTTTGAGAAAGCAAAACAATTGGCCGATACCTTTGCCAAACAGGAAGGTCGTCGCCCAAGAATTATGATTGCCAAAATGGGGCAAGACGGTCATGACAGGGGTGCAAAAGTAGTTGCCACTGGTTATGCCGATGTGGGTTTTGATGTAGATATAGGTCCTCTTTTCCAGACTCCGGCAGAAGCTGCCAAACAAGCTGTAGAAAATGACGTTCATATTCTTGGTGTTTCCTCACTTGCTGCGGGACATAAAACACTTGTACCTCAAGTTATAGAAGAACTAAAAAAACATGGCCGTGAAGATATCATGGTTATTGTGGGTGGTGTAATACCAGCACAAGATTATCAGTATTTATTTGATGCTGGTGCTGTAGCCGTTTTTGGACCTGGAACAAAAATTAGTGAAGCCGCAATTACAATTCTGGAAATCCTAATTGACTAAAAAGTAAAAAACCTGCAATCTCTTGCAGGTTTTTTTATATTCTTAATTCGTAATGAATTATATCGAGTGAACTGTGGCATCATTATCTGCTTCGATTGAAGAGACATTATAACCTCCAAAAGCCTTCATGTAACTTCTAATAGACGTTCCATAAGCATCTCTGAAATATTTTTGTCCATTATTCTTAAAAAAGTTTTTAACAGACCCAGCACCTCCTAAATGAGCCGCTGCTAATATTCCTGATTCGGTAATATAAATTCCGCTGATAAGCTTTCCTTCATACTTCTCGATTTCCTTCCTTAAAATCCATTTATTTTTAGACAACAAAGCAATAAATGCTTTTTCTTGTAACGCAGGGTTTCTTAGGAACGCTTCATCATTTCGTACTCCAATTGCTCTTAAAGCCTGGGTTCCGAATTGATATTTTCCCATGTAACCAAGTGTATTTACTTTTCTGTATTTGCCTTGAGATTCTCTTAAAGCGATTGCTTCTTTGAAACCAATTAGGTGGTTTCCGGTGAAAGGGATACTGTCTGAAACAGGATAATCTTTCTTTTCTTTAGATGGAAGTAAGTAGTCGGTTCCATCTGTTTTTTCTGTAAGAAACCAAGGAGTGGTGTCTAAATTAAAGGACTTAAAACCTGAGCTTAAAAACCCAATAATAACGGTTAATGTTGTGTAAAAATACCATTTCTTTATCATAGATTGTTTTTCTTTTGAACGCTGTCCCATTCAAAAATTTCTGCCCACAAAGATACAACAAATTTTACAAAGCTATAAATCAACCAGTTAAACTTTTCAAAAAACCCAAAATACGCCCCGTAACCGCCTAGTTAGGAGTGCGTTCCAAAAATCAATTTTATCTCTCAATAACGTGGAATCCCAATGAAAACGTTTTCAAAAAAACGGCTTTTTTGTCAATTTTTGTAAGAAAAACGTCGAGACGGGATAAGACTACCAATCTATTTTAAAATTCTAAATCGTCAAATTAGGATCGTTTTTATCGATATTTTCAATAAAAATAACTCTCTCTTTTGTCGAAAAATAAATTCAATTATTGGAATAATTTCAAATAGCAATAATTAAACAAATCATACTTCTCAAAAATCTATTTATAAAATCAATATTTATAAAAAAAAAGATGCCGAAGTCAATAATTAACTTCGGCATCTTTTTATAGATTATATTTTACTTTCAGGACTATCTTACCACTCCTTGACTATTAATCCAGTCTGAGTATTTTTTTGCATTTACATTATGCTGTGCTAGTGTCGATGCGAACTCATGATATCCAAAACGATCTATACTTGCACAGAAATAGATGTAATCATTTTTCTCAGGCTTTAAAACCGCTTCTAATGCTGTAATATCCGGCATTGCAATTGGTCCTGGAGGAAGTCCCGTATTCATATAGGTATTATATGGAGACGACATTGTTAAGTCTTTATAGAAAACTCTTTTTATTACTTGCTCAAAGTCATTTGATTTCTTTTTGATTGCGTAAATAACCGTTGGATCAGCTTGTAATGGCATTTCCAGACGCAATCTGTTTAAATAAACTCCTGCAATTCTAGGTCGCTCATCTTTTTTTACAGATTCTTTATGTACGATTGAAGCCAAAATTGTAGCTTCTACTGGAGTTAATCCTTGTGCAGCAGCTTGATCTATTCTCTCTTTAGTCCAGAAATTATGATATTCTTTAATCATTTTATCACGAAACTTAAGAGCCGAAGTATTCCAATACACTTCATACGTATTCGGGATAAACATTGCAAACACATTATCTTCGTTAAAACCATTTTCTTTCATGAAAATAGAATCTTTAAATACTTTTAGCAATGATGTGCTATCAGCTTCTATTTGAGAAGCAACACGTCCTGCAAAATCCTCTAGACGTTCTTGATTGTTAAAAGCTAATTTTACCGGAACATTAGATCGCATTGCTCTAACCAAATCCATATTATTCATATCCTTGGTTAATAAAAAGCGTCCTGGTTTTACATTATCAGGATAACCTCTTTTACTAGCAACCATCTCAAAGTTCTTTAAATCTTTTACAAAGGGTTCTAATATCTTTTTTACATCTTCATAATTAGATCCCGTAGGTACATAAACGTAAACTTCTTTCTCAGAAAATTTAGTATTAGCACTAAAAATTTGGCTTATCAAAATAAACCCATAAACCATCAAAACCGAAATTACGATTACGGCACTTATTGTTATAATTTTCTTTATATTCATATGTGGTTGCATTACTTGCTAGTATTTTTTTTTAATTATAACAATTTAAAAACTAAACTCTCAAAACTCCTTATTAATTAATTGAAAAAGGGCTTCGTCCTGATAAACACCATTAACTAAAAGCCAATCTTTTTTTGTTCCAATTTTTTCAAAGCCAAATTTAGTAAAAAGTGCATTACTTGCTTCGTTTTTAACACCAATATTTGCATATAATTGATGTAAATTAAGATGATAAAAAGAATATTTAATTAATAATGTTAAAGCTTCAGAACCAATATTTTGATTCCTTCTTTCATTATCCTGAATTACAATCCCAATACCTGCCCTATTATTTTTAGGGTCAAAATCGAATAAATCAACTAGGCCAATGGCAGGAAAATCCTGATCTTGACAAATAGCAAGTCGTAATTGTTTGGCTTCATAAATGTCCTGATGGGCATTTTCCAGATATTGTTTTATTAAGAATCGGCTGTAAGGTGTTTGAGTATTGCTTACTTCCCAAATACTAAGGTCATTTTCGACTGCATAAATAAACTCCAGATCATTGGGTTCTAATGCTCGTATATATATAGTATCGCCTTTTAATGTGATCATTTTTAATTTTAGAATTTAGCCCCGATCCCAAAACGTCGGGATAGGATAGATTTCAGACTGAAAACATTAAATCTCGATTGTTCCTTTAAATACAAATTCAGCTGGTCCTTTTAAGAACACATTTGTAAAGTGCTCCCCTACTTTATCAAAAGAAACAACTAGTTTACCTCCTTCAACATTTAAGTTGATATCTGTTTCATTAGTTTCTCCTATTGCATTCATAGCTATTGCAACCGCTGTAGCGCCTGTTCCGCAAGCAAGAGTTTCATCTTCTACACCTCTTTCGTAAGTGCGTAGTGAAAATGTTTTATCATCTACTTTTTTTACAAAGTTGATATTACTCCCTGGTTTTCCATACAATTCTCCGTAACGTATAGCTGCTCCATTTTCTTTTACATTATAATGTTCTAAATCATCTACTATTTGTACATGATGTGGAGATCCTGTATTTAAGAACGTATAATTATCATATTTATTTATAGCATCAACATCTATCATTTGCAAAGAAACAATAGAGTCTGGCGCGATTGTAGCATGATGCAAACCATCTGTAGCTATAAAGGTTGTTTCATTTTCTATTACATCTAGTTTTTTAGCAAATGCCACCAAACATCTACCACCGTTTCCACACATCGAACTTTGGTTTCCGTCGGCATTATAGTAAACCATTCTAAAATCGGTTTCAGAATCATTTTCTAACAAAATCAGTCCATCAGCACCAATTCCGAATCGTCTGTCGCACAAACGTTCAATTAATTTTGTATCTTTCTTTGGAAAAAAATCAGAACGATTATCAATCATTACAAAATCATTTCCTGTACCCTGATATTTATAAAATTCTACTTGCATTGTTATTGAATTGAGAAATACAAAAGTACGAACTATTAATGAAATGTTAATCATTGTTAAAGAGCGTTAAACCACTTTACTTCAGTTTTTTTTTGATATAATTTTATACATAGATAACTTAAACACTAATCAAAACTATGAAACGATTTTCAACCTTATTTTTAGTATCCTTATTAAGCGGTGCTACTACGCTTGGTGCATACAAGTTATTATTTGATAATAACGGTTCTCTTTTTGGCGAAAAGAAATCGATAGTAACTCTTGCTCCAAATTCATACTCTAAAACAGTAGGTTTAGGTGCCGAAACTGTTGATTTTACAGCTGCAGCAGATAAAACCATTCATACAGTAGTACACGTAAAAAATGTATCTCGCAGAACTGTTACTAACCCAATGTTAGAATATTTTTACGGTTATGGAGGTCAGCAAACACAAGAACAAGTTGGTACTGGTTCTGGTGTAATTATTTCTGCTGATGGATATATCGTAACTAATAATCACGTGATAAAAAACGCTACTGAAATTGAAATTACTTTAAATAATAAAAAATCTTATACGGCAAAACTCATTGGAACAGATTCTAAAATGGATATTGCTCTATTAAAAATCGATGCCGACGAAAAATTACCTTATACTCCTTTTGCAGATTCTGATGCTGTAAAAGTCGGTGAATGGGTTTTGGCAGTTGGAAATCCGTATAATCTAACTTCTACAGTAACTGCGGGGATTGTTTCAGCGAAAGCCAGAAACTTAGATACAAACGGAATTCAATCGTTTATCCAGACAGATGCTGCGGTAAACCCTGGTAATAGTGGTGGTGCATTGGTAAACACCAGAGGGGATTTAATTGGTATTAATACTATGATATCCTCTACAACCGGTTCTTATGTTGGATACTCATTTGCAGTTCCGTCTAATATTGCCAGAAAAATAATAGAAGATATTATGGAGTTTGGTAATGTACAAAGAGCTATATTAGGTGTAGAAGGGGGTGAACTTAATAATGCCGCTTCTAAAGAGCTGGGTATTTCTCAAACTCAAGGTTTTTACATCAATAAAGTAACTCAAAAATCAGGTGCTGAAAAATCTGGTCTTCAAAAAGGTGATATCATTGTAAAATTAGATAATCGAGATATAGCTACTTATGCTGATTTTTCTGGATATATTAATACCAAAAGACCTAATGATGTAGTTCAGGTAACTTATATACGTGACGGAAAAAATAAAGTAGTTCCTGTTACTTTAAGTAAAAATGAATTTTTTAGTACTGAATATAAAGGAATCGAATTAGAAAATATCGATGCAACCGATAAAAAGAGATTCGGTATAAACTATGGTGTAAAAATTAAAGCACTTACAAACGAAAATCTTAAACAGTATAATAATGAATTACAAGGCAACATTATTTTAAGTATTGACAATATAAAAGCAACAGACATTGAAACGGTTTCGAAACTTTTAAATCAAAAAGACGAAAACCAAAGTATACGAATTGAAATGATTAATAGAAACGGAGAAGTTATTCGAGTTATCATCTAAATCATTTTATTTCCCAAATTCAAAGCCATCCTGCAAAATCAGGATGGCTTTTTTATTTCCTTCTGATATAGAATTTATTTTTTGTTTTAGGAGAAACCAATTTTCATTTTATTGAAGAAAATTTATTTTCACCCGTTTCCAAAATAAATCATAAAATAGTTTACGAAATCGATTGAAATGGGTACTTTTGCGCCAAATTTAAAAAAACAAGCAGTTTTATTTTTACAAATTTTCAACTATGAGCAAAAAATCTTTGTACCAAAAAGAAGTATCATTTCAAGTCGACAGACGAAAAGCCGGAGTAGAATTGATTAAAATCATAAGCGATTTATGGTATGATAAATCTATCGAAATGGTTTTATTCAAAAATCAATTACTAGATAAGAATGTAAGCGACATTATTAATTTACATCAATACGCTGGAGAATTTGTAGGTAAACCAATTACTATTTTTGACTCTGTTGAAATTGCGAGAGTTGTTTTATCTTTAAAATTACCTCCTTCCAAAATTGATATTGGAAAACTAACTTATGAATATCGTTTGGAGGATGAAAAATATCCAGATGCTCGTCATTTTGTAATCGAAAAACTAAAAGAAGCTAAATCATCTGAAGAAATTCAACCTAAAGATGTTGTTCTTTATGGCTTTGGCCGAATTGGTCGCTTATTGGCCAGAGAATTAATGTCTAAAACAGGAAAAGGAAATCAGCTGAGATTAAGAGCAATTGTTATTCGTGATAAAAGCGAACTGGCAAATCTTGAAAAAAGAGCTTCTTTATTAAGATATGACTCTATTCATGGAGATTTTCAGGGTTCTGTAGTTGCAGACCCAAAGAATAATGCTCTTTTGATAAATGGAACTACGGTACATATTATTTCGGCAAATTCTCCTGAAGAAATAGATTATACGCTATATGGCATTAATGATGCTCTAGTTATAGATAATACTGGTGCTTTTACAACTCAGGAAGCATTAAGCAGACACTTAGTTTCTAAAGGAGTTAGTAAAGTTTTACTTACTGCACCTGGAAAAGGCGTTCCTAATATTGTACACGGAGTAAATCATAACGAATACAATCCTGATGAAAATGATATTTTCTCGGCAGCTTCTTGTACTACAAATGCTATAACGCCTGTTTTAAAAGCAATTGAAGATACACTAGGTGTTGTAAAAGGACACTTAGAAACTATACATGCATATACTAATGATCAGAATCTGGTTGATAATATGCACAAAAAATACCGTCGTGGCAGAGCTGCTGCATTAAATATGGTAATTACTGAAACTGGTGCAGGAAGTGCTGTTGCAAAAGCATTACCATCGCTTGAAGGGAAATTAACATCAAATGCAATACGTGTTCCTGTTCCTAACGGTTCTCTTGTTGTATTGAATCTTGATGTTAAAAAAGCAACTTCGATTGCTGGAATTAACAAAATAATGAAAAAATATGCCCTTGAAGGCGAATTAGTAGAACAGATAAAATATTCTTTGAATACAGAATTGGTTTCTTCTGACATAATCGGTACCTCGGCACCATCAATTTATGATAGTAATGCTACAATAGTTTCCAAAGACGGAAAAAGCATTGTATTATATATATGGTACGATAATGAATATGGCTATAGTCACCAGGTTATTCGATTAGCAAAATATATTGCGAAAGTAAGACGTTTTACTTACTACTAGCATATACACCAACCAAACCAACTTTTTCTCAAAACCATCAAGTTCTCTTGGTGGTTTTTACTTTTAAATCAACCAGTTGAGTTTTTTTTACCATATAAGTGATTTAAGTTCATTTAAGCTTTATACAGATAGTCACACTTATATTTACTTAAATCACTTACATGGTTAACTTTTTATTACACTAATAATTTTATGTAATTGAACTTATAACTCGATCAATTTCAATTCACAACACTTGTACTTCACATTATATTATTGGTAAAACTGTCGTGCTCTTTACTTCGGACATTACAAAGACAGTATTGATTAAAGAAACTTCGGGTAAAATTGATAATTTTTTTTGATGAAAATGATGATACGTTTCCATATCTGGAATGATAATTTTAAGCATGTAATCAAAATTTCCTGATACATAATTACACTCTACAACTTCGGGTAAATTCAAAATAGATTGATTAAACCCTTCCGAGGTATCATATGTCTGTTTTGTGAGCGTTACCTGGCAATAAACCGTAAGATTATTCCCTAATTTTTTCTTATTCAAAATAGACACATATTTCTCAATAACTCCCTCTCTCTCAAGTCGTTTGACTCTATCATGGACAGGTGTAAGAGACAAATTTATTTTGTTTGCAATGTCTTTTAAGGTATAATGCGCATCTTCTTGTAAAAGGCGTAGGATTTTTTTGTCAGTTTCGTCTAAAATCATGGTAAAAAGTGTTTTAAAAATTATTACAAATCAGTCATTTTTTCTTTTTATAGACGATAAAAG
>NZ_NCWQ01000059.1:0-28747 GCF_002156885.1 Flavobacterium sp. AJR
AATTCAAAATGCTTTAAGTGTTATTCAATCTAAGAAACCATCATTTTTCTTTTTCCAAAAACTTTTTAGTACACGTTCTTTTAAAGAATGGAAAAAACAAGCTGATGTATTTCTATCACAATTTGGCGATTCGCAAAAAAAATTATTTGAATTGAAAAACGAACTATCAAATATTGAACAACTACTAAAAGAATTAATTACTAAAAGAAATAGATATGAAGATAATTTAAAGGATATACTAAAAGTAATTCTTAATTATCAGAAACTAAATAGAGAACTTAATGAAGATTTTGAAATTCAAGATAAGCAATTGTTTAATGAGGAATTTTATAATTTACCCTTAGAAGAAATTCATCTTCGAATGCCTTATTATTCTCCAAAAATAGCTAAACTGAGAAGTGATATTTTCATTGAGAGCCTTAATTTGCATAAGTATGTCATATTATCTAATGCAAAAAAAATAAAAAACAACCTGAATTTATTCTTTGAAATGATACTCGGGAGAGTGGAAGTAGAAACTAAATTATCTCAAAACCTGTGGGATACTTTTTTTCTTTGCATACCTGTTGTTTCTACAACTATGGCTTCTGCAAGTAGATTATTTCCAAATATTAATAAGAATCAAATTGGATGGTTATTGATTGACGAAGCAGGTCAAGCTACACCACAATCTGCTGTGGGGATCATCCAAAGATCAAAAAGATGTGTCATTGTAGGGGATCCATTACAGGTAGAACCTGTAGTTACGATACCAGCAAATTTAGTTAACAAATTACGTCAGCAAAGTAAAGTTGACATACTTTGGTCTCCTTTGCAAACTTCTGTGCAACAATTAGCAGATCGGATTTCATTGTCTGGTACATATATGCAAAATGGAACAGATTCTGAACCAATATGGACAGGGTTTCCCTTACGTACGCACAGAAGATGTGATGAACCTATGTTCTCTATAGCTAATAAAATTGCATATGACGGGCAAATGGTTAAAGCCATCAAAGAAAATTCTCAAGATTTTTTTATAGGGCCTTCTCAGTGGTTTGATGTTGAAGACACAAATCCACCGATTAATAAACATGTAGTAAGCGAAGAAATTAATGTCCTGAAAAATAAAATTACTGAACTATTAAATAGTGAGTACACTGGAAATATCTATATAATATCTCCATTCAAATCAGTAGCTAATTTCTGTGAGAATAGTTTCAAACATGTAGAATCTATATCCTGTGGAACTGTACATAAATTTCAAGGAAAAGAAGCTGATATTGTATTTCTAGTTTTAGGTAGTGATCCTAAATCATCTGGAGCAAGAAACTGGGCTTCACAAAAACCAAATATTCTTAATGTAGCTCTAACTCGTGCTAAAAAAAGACTTTATGTTATAGGTAACAAAAAACTGTGGGGGCAATGCAATTATTATAGAGATATGTTGTTATCATTAAATCAGGATTAAAAAAAAGAGAAACAGTCTGTAAAGACGTTTCTCTTTTTCCTTTTTTTAGTCTCAGAACCTTTTAATAATACCATCTCACGAAAGCTTCCATTGCAGCGTAACGTGATAAACCTAATTGATTGTATAATTCGGCTGTTTCAGCATTTCTGTCTTCGGCTCTTTGCCAGAACTCACGTGCATCAGATCCTTGAAACACAACTCCATCTTTTTGAGATTGGTGTTTAAAGATTCCATGTCTTTTTGCTAATACCTGATCAGGGCTCATTGGTACTGCCATTTCTACTTCGTCAATTCCCCATTCTTGCCATGCTCCACGATATAACCATAACCAACAATCATCCATAAACGATTTTGGTTTTAATCGTTTTACTGCTTCAAAAATAGCATCCAGACATACTTTGTGTGTTCCGTGTGGATCTGCTAAATCTCCTGCTGCATATATTTGATGTGGTTTGATTTTTTCGATTAAAGCCATTGTAAGTTGAATATCTTCTTCTCCAATTGGTTTTTTCTCGATTGTTCCTGTTTCATAAAATGGAAGCTCCATAAAATGAATTTGTTCGTCTGGCAAACCTACAAAATGACTTGTTGAGCGTGCTTCTCCTTTTCTGATTAATCCTTTTATGTAACGAACTTCTGGAATATCTATCTCACTATTCTTTTTATTGGTTAAGAATGTTACTGCTTTTTGATAGATATTTTCTGCTTCGGCGCTTTTGATTCCGAATTTCTCGTTGTAATCGGTAACGAATCTTGCAAAACGCAAGGCTTCATCATCAGCAACTGCAATATTTCCAGAGGTTTGGTATGCTACATGTACTTCATGTCCTTGCTCTTGCAAACGCATGAATGTTCCTCCCATACTTATGATATCATCATCTGGATGCGGGCTGAATATCAATACTCTTTTTCTTGCTGGTTCTGCTCTTTCTGGTCGTTTGGTATCATCTGCATTTGGTTTACCTCCCGGCCATCCTGTAATGGTATTTTGCAGTTTATTAAATATCTTAATATTGATATCGTATGCTGGTCCTGAATCGGCTAGTAAATCGCTCATTCCGTTTTCGATATAATCGGCATCGGTAAGCATTAGGATTGGTTTCTTTAAATCTAGCGCTAATCCTAAAACAGCTTTACGGGTTAATTTGTCTGTCCAAACAATTTTCTCTACTAACCATGGTCTGTTGATTCTTGTTAGTTTTGATGAGGCTTCTTTGTCCAGAACAAAAACTACATTGTTATGCTCTTGCAAAAATGACGCAGGAATTCTATTAGTAACTTCTCCTTCTACAGATTTTTTTACAACGTCTGCTTTTCCTTCTCCCCAAGCCAGTAGAATAACTTGTTTAGCTTCCATTATCTTTTTTACTCCAAGTGTAATGGCTGTTCTTGGCGTATTGTTTAATCCAAAAAAGTCTTTACTTGCTGCAACTCTGGTAATATGGTCTAATGCTACTAATCTTGTTTTTGAGTTTTGTAAGGAACCTGATTCGTTGAATCCGATATGTCCGTTTGCTCCAATTCCAAGAACTTGTAGATCGATTCCGCCCAGAGCTTCTATTTTAGCTTCGTAATCTGCGCAATAATCTGCTATTTCTTCTTTTGTCAAAAGTCCGTCTGGAATATGGTAATTTTCAGGTAAAATATCTACTTGATCCATCAACAATTCTTTCATGAATCGTACGTAGCTATTTACTGAATCTGGTTCCATTGGATAGTATTCATCCAGGTTAAAAGTGATTACGTTTTTAAAACTTAATCCTTCTTCTTTGTGTAAACGTACTAACTCAGCATATAATCCTTTTGGGGATGATCCTGTTGCTAATCCTAATACACATGATTCGTTTTTTTCTTGTTTTGACTTGATAAGTGCCGCTATTTGCTGCGCAACTGCTTTGGATGCATCGGTGGAATTCTCAAAAACTACCGTGTCAATATTTTCGAATCGTTTTTCGAAACCTGTCGCCTTATCTATGGAACTTTTTAACATTATTCGCTTCTTTTTATATTTACTTTATTTATTTATCCTGTTTTTTATTTGCGTGACCAACTTCTGTATTTATGCCCTTTGAATGCAAAAAATATAATCATTAAGTAGCATGGCACTAACATTAAATACGCTATCTGATTTCCGCTTTTAGCCGTTTTAGCAACTCCATTTGCTATATTGGCTGCATTAACACTTTCTGCCCAAGCTCCATAAATTAAAGGAAAGATTGCTCCTCCTATAATACCCATGATTAAAATTGCGCTTCCTATTTTGGTATATCCTTTTAAATCCTGTAATGCCATTGGCCATATTGCCGGCCAACAAAGTGCATTTGCAAGTCCCATTAATGCTACTAAAATAACTACTAATGGTATAGCTGGAATCCCCGAAAACTGAACTGTTATTTCAGGTGATATTATAACTATTAAAATTACTAAAATTAATCCTAAAATTCCAGATGCTTTTAATGCAGTAACTTGCGAAAGATATTTAGGTATTAATGTAATTCCTAAAACATATCCTACTACCATTGCTGACATTGTAAATGAGGTTAATTTTAAATAAAAATTACCGTCTTTACCATATACTCCCAAATGTTTTCCGAATCCTCCAATGGAATCTCCTGCTAAAACTTCGGCTGCCAGATATAACATTAAAGTTATTACTCCTAAAACTAATTGTGGATGCTTGAAAGCATTTCTTATTTGCTTAAAAATACTTAAATGTAGTACATCACCTTCTTCATCTAAATCAATTTCTGGTAATGGTGATAGCTTAACTAAAAGTGCCAAAACCAAAATAACCAATCCCATATAAAGATATGGTGTTTGCAATTGTAATGTGAGCAAATTTAAGGCTTCAGTTTTAGAAACCTCATCTAAAAGTGCAATTTTATCTGCTGTGTATTCTTGCATATTTGATAACACCAAAGCTGTCAGGGCTAATGGGGCTATAAATCCTGCAAACTTATTTGCAATTCCTAAAACGCTAATTCTTGCTGCTGCGCTTTCTCTCGGCCCAATAACAACTACATAAGGATTTGCAGCGGTTTGCAAAATTGCTAAACCTGTTCCCATGGTAAATAATGCTAATAAAAAGAATACAAAAGTTCTTGTTGCTGCTGCTGGATAAAACATAAAAGCTCCTACTGCAATTACAATTAAGCCAAGCGAAATTCCGTTTTTATATCCTACTTTCTCGATAACCCAAGAAGATGGAATTGCCATTACAAAATAGGCGATATAGAAAGCAAATGTTACAAAATAAGCTTGAGAAGCGGTTAACTCACAGGCTAATTCGAAAAAAGGAATTAGCGGCCCGTTAAGCCAGGTAACAAATCCTAAAATAAAAAATAATGCGGTTAAAATAACCATAGGAATAATGGTACTCCTCTGGTCTATACGTATTGCACTTTCAATCTTTGACATAGTTTTTTTTTGGTTGATGGTTAATAGATTAGTAGTTTTTTTTTCAATCTAAAATAGCACCAACACTTTCATAATTTTTGCAAATTAATCACGGGTTGTGCGATTTTTTTGCAATACTACAACAAAAGTAGCTCAATAAGTTCTTCTTATTCCTAAATTAGATATGAAATTTTTGTTAATTTTTTATGATTCCCAGTTTAGTTCTGGGTAGTTTTTTTTGAGATATTCTTTTACTTCTGCAATATCTTCTTTGGCAGTTAAATCTGGAACATGTTCCGAAAAAGGGATTCCTAAAGCTGTATTTGGGTTGTCTTTTATTGTATTTAAAAGCACTGTTGGCAATTCTTTTTCGTCTCTTTCTGGATTAACCGGACAATTTTTTAAATAAGGATACAGCATTGCTCCATCAAATTTAAAAGCATTCATACTTACTCTTAATTTCCCTTCGGAATCTTTGTAATTTTCTAAATCGTCTGCAGTTGGTTTTTCTAAAATATCCAATAAGTGATTATTTTTATCTAGTTTGGCTATTGCAAAACGAGAAATTCTTTCGGATGGAAAATCCAATGCGTCACGGTCGTAGCCAATAAAAGCATTTGGGCTGTTAGTTTCTCTTAGCGCAAGCAAAGCTGCTGTAGAATATAAATTATCACTATTGCAAGCTGAGTAACTTTGGGTGTTCATCTCTGGATATTGTTCTACTGCCTGAAATAATGCATCGGCTGTGCCAAATGGTTTTACTCTGCCTTGGGGAATATACTGTACAGCAAATGAAATATTTAATCCATGAAAATCATTGTTCTTATCTTGATTTCCGTAGAACTCTTTAAACAATTCTCCTTGCTCTCCTATAATAATAATGATGTTTTTATATCCTGCTTTTTTTGCATTTAGCAACAGATAATCCAACAAAGGTCTTCCGTTAGGACCAACTCCTATTAATCCTTTACTTCTTTCATTCGCCTGAGCGATTTCTTCTTCGGTTAAATTATTTAATACAACTTCTTTTTTCATTCGAGAAGATGCACCGCCTGCTAAAATAATTAAATTGTCATGCATAATTTGTTCTTTAAAATTTTAAAATTATTATATTACTCTTGCTCCCGGATCAACGGTTACAGTATATGCTTCTTTTGCTCCTGCTGCTAATATTGCAGCTACAACCGCATCTTCTTTTTTAGGATCTGCAATTACAACAATGCTTCCGCCGCCGCCTGAACCAACAATCTTGGCACCATAAGCTCCAGCTCGTAAGGCTGCATTAATCATATCATCGATTTTTGGTACCGTTATTTTTAATAAATCCCTCAAAACAGCATGGTGCATGTTCATCAATTCACCAATTCTAACCAAATCAAGTGATGGTTTATCAAATTCTTTTAAAGCTTCTTTTGTATATTGATAGTTCTTTATAGCTGCTTCAAAAAACGGAATCAATCTGTCTGGCAAATAATTACGATACTTATCTATATCTTCTAATTCGGTTTTATGCAAATCAAAATCTTTAAAATTTTGTTTTATAATATCGATAGCCAATAATGCATTGCCTTTTAATTCTCCTATTAACCCAATTGTTTCTTTTGGAACTCCCGAAACACCTGTAATTAATCCTTTTAATTGTGTGCCAATTATATTGTACGAGAACGGAACGCTTGTATTAATATGAACAATATTCCCTACTCCTATGCTAAAATGATCCATCATTCCGCCTGGTTCTCCATGTTCCAAAACTTCTGAAGCATACCCCATTTGCGCAATAAACTCTGGAGTAACTTCGCAATCAACTCCATAAGCTGTAATTAAAAAGTTAATCCATGCCATTAATAATGCCGATGAACTTGACGTTCCTGAATTAATAGGAATATCTCCTTTTACAGTAATATCATATCCTACTGTAGGGATGCAACCGTGTCTTCTTAAAACTCTCAGCGAAGAAGCGAAATAATCACGTGGTTCTAATTCTTCAAAAGTTGCATTGATATCAATGACTCTAACTTCATTAATATCCTCCATGTTTAGTTTAAAAACCGAAGTCCCATTTTCTACTGCTGTTAATTGTATATTTCTATTTATTGCACAAGCTATAACAGGTAATCCTAAATAATCCTGATGATCTCCAAAAAGGCACGTTCGTCCTGGTGCCAATGATATAATTTTCTTCACTTTTAAAATATATTAAAATACTGCAATACTGGTAATTACACTATTATTAGTTTATAAAATAGGCTTTTATTTTAGTTTTAACTTTACGAAACTAGATATTAAATTTTAATTAACCTAAGAAAAAACAAAAAATGTGCTCGAACACACTTAAATAATGTTATCGAGCACACTTATATAGATGCCTGAAAATGTTGATAAAAATCTTCTTGAAATTTATTAAGATTTTTATGTTAATTGAAATTAAGAATACCTAATTTTATATTTTTGTTTTACATTCCGTTTTTTCAGTAAATTAACCATTTATTACACAACCAAATACTTCATTATAAATAAAAAAGCCATTTACTTTATAAATATCTCCTGAAAAGAATAAATACAAAGTTTTTATATATTTGCCTCCTTATGAATAAAAAATATACGATTAAAGATATTGCTAAATTAGCAGGTGTTTCGAAAGGTACTGTTGACAGGGTTTTGCACAAGAGAGGAAAAGTTTCTCCGCTGGCTCTAGAAAAAGTAAACGAAGTTTTAAATGTAATTGATTACGAACCCAATCTTATTGCTCGAAATTTAAAGAACAATAAGATTTATCATATCTGTATTTTATTACCCGATCCTCAAATCGACCCTTATTGGCTTCCTTGCATCCAAGGAATTAAAGATGCTATTCAGGAATTTAAAGCATACAATATACGTGTTGAAACATTTTACTTTAATCCCGAAAAAACAAAATCGTTTACCAACACAAATGAAACGATTATAGAGAAATCGCCAGATGCAGTTTTGCTAGCTCCTTTATTTCATAAGGAAACATTAGATGCTATAAAAAAATACGATTCTTTAAATATCATTGTCAACACATTTAATAATCAGGTAGAATCTACTTTAATCAAAAATTTTGTAGGGCAAGATTTGTTTAGAAGTGGTCGTGTAGCAGCCAAATTATTAAATACAATTATAGATAAAGGGCAAATTGCAATTATACACATTGATGAAACTTACAAGAATGCAATTCACATGCAGGAAAAAGAAAGAGGTTTTAGAAATTATTTTAGCGAAAAAGAAAACCTTGATTATAAGATTACAACATTAAAACTAAAAAGCCCGAATGTTGAAGTCACTCTAAAAAACTTCATCAATGAAAATCCAGATTTATCTGGTGTTTTTATTACTACATCCAGAGCATATCAAATAGCCAAGACAATTAACGAGGTTAAGGATAGAAAAATTCGAATTATTGGTTATGACTTAATCGATGAGAATGTAAATAATCTAAATCTTGGCGTAATTGATTTCTTGATTCATCAAAATCAAAAAAGACAAGCATATCTTGGTATAACATATCTTGTAGAGCATTTCCTTTTTCATAAAGAAACACCTGCTGTTACGCTCTTACCTATTGATATTATTAACTCTGAAAATGCCGATTTTTATCTAGAATAATCTAGTCTCTCAAGGTTAAAATTCCAAACGATGATGCAATATGAAAATTGGGCGTTTCGGTAACAGGATTCACCCAAGTTATCCAAGTGGGTTCATAATCGGAACCACTGGTTTTAGAATATTTGGCTCTAAAAATTCCAGTTTCGATTTGATTGTTCTTTATTAAATTAAGCTTCTTTAAGGATGCAATACGTATTGCGCCTTCTACAACAAAAGAATCCTTATTTACAGATGATTTAACTAATAAATCATCTTTTGGCCAAGACCAGTCAAAATTAAGATTCTTATCAGGATACGCTATAAAATCCATTACTCTGGCTGCGGTATCAATCTCCATACAATAATACGGATTAAGCGAACTGTCTGGTCTAAAAAAAAGCTCTACCCTATCGGAATTATTGATGCTATCAATACTATCATCCTTATCTACTATATGAATTTCGGAATCATAAACCGTAAAACAAAAGAACAATTGCTCCCCATCCCACAAGGCTTTAAACTCGATTCGTGAAACTGGCTTAGAATCCCAAGGCGAACAAAAATCATCCAGGATAATTGCTGTCTTCCATAAATCAGAATCACCTTTTCCAGATACAATTAATTGGTTTGCAGCTATTGACTTTACTTCGTAATTCTTAATTCCCTGATTCATATTGTTCTTCAATTATCGTTTTGATACCATTTTTTCAATAATACAAATATAATGTGCTCGAACACATTTTACAATACTTTTCTTTGTTTAATAAAATATAATCTATAGTTTCGTTCCTATTAACCTCAAAATAACAACCTTTTTAACTATAAATACCAAATTTTTATCTTTTATGAAAGAAGAAAAAAACTCCCGTCGCTCATTCTTAACTAAGACTATTGCAGGTATTTCGGGAACAGTTATAGCAACAGGCTTACCATTATCAGCATTAGCATCAAACACAAATATCGAAGTATTAGACGCTAAACATGATTTTTTAACAAAGCCCTATTTACAAGCTCCTACCAATGATGGTATTACAATAATGTGGCTCACTAACCAACTTTGCCTGAATTGGGTAGAATACGGTGAAACCAAAAATTTAGGAACCAAAGCTCAACAATGTGCTCATGGTATGATGAATATTAATTCTAGAATCAATACTGTAACACTCACAAATCTTAAACCTAATACCATATATTATTATAAAGTTTTCTCTAAACAAATTCTAGATTTTCAACCTTATAAAATCACTTTTGGAGACATTATTAACAGCGAAACATATCATTTTAAAACACTCGACCCAAAAGCTAAAGAGGTAAGCTGGCTGGTTTTAAATGACATACATGACCGTCCAGAATCTTTTGGAGAACTCATACAACTCAACCAAAACAAACCTTACGATTTTGTTTTCCTTAACGGAGATATGTTTGACTATCAAACGGATGAAAACCAAATTATTAACCATTTACTCCATCCTTGTAGCGTATTTTCGACAGAGAAGCCTTTTATGTTTGTGAGAGGAAATCATGAAACTAGAGGTAAGTACTCTAGAAATCTATTAGATTATTATTACAACTACGATAAGAAAGAGTATTATACTTTTAAGATGGGTCCCGTTTTTACAATTGTTTTAGACACTGGCGAAGATAAAAAAGACTCTCATCCTGTGTATGGCGGAACTGTTAACTATGATTCTTATCGAGAAGAACAAGCAGTTTGGCTAGAGAAACAAATGAAGTCGAAAGCTTTTAAGAATGCTCCTTTTCGAGTAGTTATGATGCATATTCCGCATTATCATTCCGATGAAGAACACGGAACAACTGAATGTCGCAGGTTATTTGGTCCTTTATTCGAAAAATATAAAATTGATTTGTTTGTTGCAGGACACACACACGAATACGGAATGTTTGAACCAAATAAAGATCACTCCTATCATTTTGTTATTGGCGGCGGACCAGAAGCTGGAATTAGAACTTTAATACGAATTGAAGCCAATCCTAAAGTTTTAAATTTACAAATGCTTAATGATTCTCGTAAAGAAATTGGCTTGTTTACACTTAATACTAAGAGGTAATATTTTGAGAAAATAAAACCTTCAAATCATATATTTATTTGAAGGTTTTATAATATCCTTTATGGTTACTTCCCACATGAAATACATTTTTGCGCGCCGGCAGAATTTAGAGCACCACACTTACTACACATTAAATGATAAGGAGTTGCCGCCCCACCTACAGCTCTAGGCTCAGTGTGTCCTTGTGTTACTAAATCTATATAACCTTCAGCATTCAAAGTAACATCACCTCCTATTGAAACCAAATTAAGTCTTAAATTAGCAGATTGTGCAGGGCCTGAAAATAATACCCACACAGAAAACGTATTGATTCCTGGATTCAAATTTACAGTTAATGTCCTAAAAGACTTTCCCGAGGCAGCTGTAATTGTTGGACTTCCTGGCATCCTAATCTCGTATTTACTCGCCGGACTTCCTTGATAACCAAATTCTATTACTGCTACAGCTGCTTCTGAACAATATATTTCTCCTTGAGCATAAGCGGCATCTGTTAAGTTATACTGTTCTACGTTCTGAAAAAGAGAATACTGTAAACTACTCGATTTACGTGTCGAAACATGATGCTCTGCAATATTAGATTCCTGATCTGAAGATACTGTAGACTCTAAAGCATCATCGCTATTACAACTAAATGCAAAAAACAATAATAAAACCAAAGTGAACATTCTTTTTACCATAATATATCATTTTAAAAGTTAAAAAATTATAAATTAAACAAAAAGCTAAGCTATCCTTTTTTTTAATAAAACCAATCCTATTTGTAATTTTTATTTTACAAAAAAACTTCACATTAATTAAGACTATTTTGAAAACAATTTTTAAATTATTGATTTCACAAACTTTAGCTATAATTAAATTCTTGTAATCTCTCCTAAAAATTAAAAACGGACAATCATGTTAACTTAGCAATAGATTCAAAAACAAAGCATCAATAGACACTTATTTTACAAAACGAATTTACCACATATTAATACCTAATCAGGCAACCGCATTTATAATATTTCAATTACTTTTTAATCAAAATCGTTAGCCATATATCTTCTCATTACTAATTCCTTTTTTTAACAAAAATTAACCTAAAGGCAAACAATAAAAATCCTTCAAATGACTACAATCATTTGAAGAGATTTCCTATGTGCCTGTAAAATTAAAAAGACACATTAAATCCTTAGTTTATAAGGCCGTTATTAATACTATATTATCGCCTTTGTTAACACAATATCTCAGAAATATTTAATACTCAACAATAGCCTTATCTAAGAATTTGATACTTTTTTTATCAATCCTCTTTATTTATTTCAACTTCTTATGGTAATTACCATTAAAACACTAGTTTTTAAACAATCAAGAAGCTGTATGTTTTTTAATAAGAAACTAGAATTTTATTACTAAAAAAACATTTTCCATAAAAAAAATGTGCTCGAGAACACAAATATTGTGTGTTCGAGCACATTTTTTGTGTTTTTCCTTGTTTAATAAAAATTAAATATATAGTTTCGTCATATCTTAAAAAATAAAGCACAATTTATGTTAAAAAAACACAACTAAATAAACAAGAAAAAGTGTACATATTCAAGATTGTAAAATTGAATTTTCAACTAATTAATAGTAAAAAAAGAATAGCATCACAATTTCATTTAAGGCAGATTTCCTTAAATCGATTATAATAAAAATGAATACCAGTTAACACAACAACACAAAACAAATTATTAACCAAACCCATTTTTAAGAGTATGAATTTATTAATTAAACAAAAACCTAGAAGTTTTCGGTTAAACACCCCTTCTAGAAAGGAAATTAAATTAACAATTCTTTCATTGTTCGCTTTGACTTTTCAAATTTCAACCGCTGCTTCATCAAAAGAAGTAAGCACAAATAGAATTGATTTATCATTGGTACAAAAAATTGTTAAGGGTAAAGTAACCGATACTAATGGAGTGCCACTTCCAGGAGTAAATGTTCTTATTAAAGGAACAGCTATCGGTGTACAAACAGATTATAATGGTGAATTTGCCATAGAAGTAGCAGATAATCAAACGGTTTTGGTTATTTCTTATATGGGAATGCAGGAACAAGAAGTAACGATTGGAAAAGGGCCTATCGTTGTTGTCTTAAAAGAAGCTGGAGAAGTAATGGACGAAGTAGTTATTGTAGGTTACAGCAAGATTAAAAAAGAGAGTCTTACTGGAGCTTTACAAACTATAGACAACAAAAAACTTATTGATGTTACCACTCCATCAGTAGAAAACTTATTATCAGGTAAAGCAACTGGAGTTTATGTAAGTTCTGGAAATGGACAGCCAGGAGATACTGGTAAAATCGTCATTCGCGGAAAAACGACTGTTAACGGAAGCACTGACCCTTTATGGGTTATCGATGGTGTTATCGTAGGTAGTAATTCTGGAAATATGAATCCTGCCGATATCGAAACATTAACCGTTCTTAAAGATGCTGCATCTACTGCTGTGTACGGTTCTCAGGGTGCAAATGGTGTAATCATTGTTACTACAAAAAGCGGAAAAAGCGGTAAGGCAACCATTAATGCCTCTATTAAAACTGCTGCTACAACAGTAAATAAAGGAAACTTTAGCATCATGGATGGGGAACAATTGTATGATTTATATGATTCTTTCTCTAACAAACAAGATTTTAGTAATGCATCATGGTGGACGCCAGAATTAAGAAATAAAAATTACGATTGGTGGAAAAATGCAACACAAACAGGGATTGCAAGAGATTTTAACCTATCGATAAACGGTGGTAGTGATGTGTTTAAAAGCTATGTTTCTCTTGGGTTATATGACGAAACTGGTGCTATAAGAGGATATGATTATACCCGCTATAACTTACTTCTTAAATTTAGCTATAAAGTAAATAATTGGTTAACTATACGCCCTCAAGCAAATATTACACGTATAGAAACTGAAAACAAACAACATTCTGTAGGCGCTATGTATGGCAATATGCCTTGGGATAGTCCTTATCTTCCTGATGGAACTTTGGTAGGAAACCAACCCAACCCTACTTGGGTAAATACAACGGGTTCTAACTATTTGTATGATTTACAATGGAATTATGGAGAATCTGAAAGATATAGCGTTCGAACCAACTTAGACTTTGATGCTAAAATTACTAGCTGGCTATCATTTACTTCTACAAACAACTACATCTTTTCAAATTATAATGCAATGACCTACACTGACCCAAGGTCATCTGAAGGGATATCAGTAAAAGGAAGAATTAAAAATGAAAATACTAGCAACAATCGTTTTTATACCAACCAATTATTCAAATTCAATAAATCATTTGGAGCGCATGCTATAAACGCAATTGCAGGTTACGAATGGAATGAATATAGTGGTAAAAGCAATGAAGCCATTGCAACAGGAATACCTCCAGGATTTATTGTTCCTGATGCTGCTACTGTTCCAGAAAAAGTTAAAGGTGGTAGATCAGAATGGGCAGTTCAATCCTTGCTAACAAACATCAATTATACGTATGACGACAGATATTTAGCACAATTTTCAATCCGTCGTGATGGAGCTTCCAATTTTGGAGAAAATGCGAGATATGGTAATTTCTTTTCCATTAGTGGAGGTTGGAACATTCATAAAGAAAAGTTCTTTAAAGCTGAATATATCAATAATTTAAAACTTAGAGCTAGTTACGGTTCAGTAGGAAATAGACCTACAGAATTATACCCTCACTTGCCATTATACTCTGTATCTTCTGGTTATAATGAAAATCCTGGTGCTATTATTTCACAAATAGGAAACCCTGATTTAAGCTGGGAAAAAACCTTCACAACTGGCATTGGTTTAGATGTTAGTTTCTTAAACAGAATTAATATTACGTTAGATTATTATGACAAAGATACTTCTGGTTTATTATATGAAGTTCCTTTACCTGGAGTAATCGGGGTAACAAGTATCTGGAGAAATGTTGGAGCAGTAAACAACAGAGGATTTGAGGCTTCAATCAACGTAGATATTATTAAAAATGAAAACTGGAGATGGAATATAGATGCTAATATTGGCTTAAACAAAAACAAAGTAACCAGCCTTTACGGAACAAAACAAGAGATTATTGTTCCTGATGGAACTGGTATTGCAGGCGCGGCAAACAAACTACTAAAACCAGGAATGGATGTAGATACTTGGTATCTTACAGAATGGGCTGGCGTAAATCCTGATAATGGAAAACCAGAATGGTTTACAACCAATGCAGCTGGTGAACGTGTTAAAACATCTAATTATGGTGACGCATCAAAAAATCAAATTGCTATCGATGCCTATACGCCATCTTATTACGGAGGATTTTCGACTAGTTTAAATTATAAAAATTTCGATTTAGGAGCAACATTCAGTTATTCAGTAGGTGGTAAAATTTATAACTATGCCCGCGCAGAATTTGATTCGGATGGAGCATATACCGATCGTAACCAAATGAACCTTCAGAGTGGATGGAGCCGTTGGGAAAAACCAGGTGATATTGCTACACATCCACAGGCAGTATACAACAACTCAAGTGGTTCTAATAAAGCATCATCTCGTTTCTTAGAAGACGGATCATACTTAAAAATGAGAAGCCTTTCATTAGGATATAATTTATCTATTGAACGTTTGAATATTTCTAATTTAAGAATATTTGTGTCGGGCGAAAACTTATTTACAATTACCAATTTCTCAGGGGTTGATCCAGAGATACCACCATCAGAACGAAATGGTAAAAGAACAATAACAGGAGTTGCAACCTCTGTATACCCTCAGACACGCAAGTTTGTATTAGGTTTAAATCTTACTCTTTAAAAAGCAAAATCATGAAAAAATTATTCATATTATTTATCACTCTTAGCTTTCTATCTTCATGTGAGCTAGAACGAGAACCATATGGCTCTTATACCAAAGATAAAATTCTACAAGACAAAGAAGCTGCTGTAGATGTACTCCTTAATGGCTGTTATGCACAACTTAAAAGTTGGTCCGATCAAATGCATCGTATTGGTGAATACTCTGGAGACAACATCATGATTAGAGGAACTACTACAGATTCATTCTATACTTTTATTACTTATCAACATACTCCTGTCAATGATAGATTAGCTACTTTTTGGAACAATAGCTATAAAGTGATTTCACAATCAAGTGATTTGATGAAAATGATAACTGAAGGAGAAAGCCCTAAAATGGACCAACAATTAGGAGAAGCTTATTACCTAAGGGGAATGCTTTATTTCTATTTAGTTAAAACTTTCGGTAGACCTTATGCACAATCTCCAGAAACTAATTTGGGCGTGCCAATTGTTAACGGATTACCTGAGGATATTGCTAACATCAATCTTCCGGATAGAGCTACTGTAAAAGCAACTTACGAGCAAGCGATTAGCGATCTTAAAAAAGGAGAAGCCTTAATGAATGAAAATAGAACAGCTGCTTACGCAACTAAAGAAGCTGCTCAGGCAATGCTTTCCAGAGTATATTTATATATGAGCGGAACTTATGAAACACCAAATCAACAATATGCTGATTTATCTATTGAATATGCTAATAAAGTAATTACTAGCGGACGTTATAATATGCTTAGCAGAGCTGATTTTATGAAATATAACACTTTTGCACCAGATGCAAGCGGACAAACAGAAACTATTTTTGCTGTTAAACGTGTGGCTTCAGAGTTCTCTGGGGATGATCATTATGGTGGTATTGGTGGTATGTATGCTAACATTCAAGGACAAGGTTGGGGTGAAATGTATGCAAGTGCAAAATACTTAGATTTACTACGTAAATCTGGTTTAAAGAAAGATGCAAGATGGGCTTTTATCGATCCTCAATATGCATTGGATGCTGCGAACAATAAAACAGAAGCTTTCCGTTTTATAACAGATGCTTTTAATGCTGCAGGAGTACAAACGGGTTATAACTATGTACAACAACCTCTTAAAACCAAACCTGATGGTTCCTATTATATTACTATAGCAAGTACAGACTACAACCTTACTGTAGTTAATGCTGCCGAAAATAGTTATTCCATAAATTATGCAGGGAAAACTTATGTAGGAGAAAAAGATTATATGATGTTATTAAATCGTGTATATCCTATGTACTACATTACAAAATGTTCTTTACAAGACAATAGCTCTCACTTACACTCGCCTATTATTTCGAGATTAGCTGAAATGTATTTGAATATGGCTGAAGCTTATGCTAAAAAAGCAGATTATCAAAATGCTCTTAAGAATTTAAATATCGTTAGAGAAAGATCAATTGTAGGTGGTGGATATACTTCTTTAACTAGTACAAATGCTGTACAACTTATTGATGAAGAACGCCAACTGGAACTAGCTTTTGAAGCACAACGTGGATATGACGTTTATAGAAACGGACAAACAATGACACGTCATTACCCTGGTCCTCATACACCAATGGTAGATTATCCGGCAACAAGTCCAAGAGTAGTACAATATATTCCGCAATCGGAAATAAATGCTTATCCTGGAACTTTAACTCAAAATCCTTAATAGAGATTTTGAAAAACTAATTTTGAGTTTAATGGTTAGTTAGTAAATAAGGCTCTCTTTAGAATTTCCCTCTTATATAAATAAGGGGGATTCTAGAGAAGTTAAATGCAAAAAACAATAATAGCTAAAATCAGGCTAAATGAAATATTACAAAATTATTTTCTCTTTCCTTACATTGTTACTTATAAGTACAAATGTATTAGCACAAGATTCTAAAAACGAAATCCATTTGCCTCTTGGCGGAAATGCTTTTAGTTCTTACAATCTTGAAAGTAATAATACTATAACCGATAACGGAATAGAAAACTGGACAGATCCTAAAGAATATTTCACAGTTTATTTTAGAGTTTCAACTCCAGGATTAGTTAGAATCTCAACAGATGAATTTGTAAATGTTCAAGGAAAATCTACATTAGAATTTGGTATTAACAAAGAATTGAAAAAAATCGAATTTGAAGAAAGTAACAAAAGACCAATTATAATAAACGAATGGAAAATTATTGATACAGGATATGTTGCTTTAAAAATAAAAGGGATTAGTAAAACACAAAACAATTTCCCTTCTATTTCTAAATTAATCATTAGTGGGTCAGCACTCCAAGGTAAAACTGCTTTTGTACCTAATAATGATGATAACTTTTTTCACTGGGGACGAAGAGGTCCTTCGGTACATTTAAATTACGAAGTACCCGAAAAAGTAAATGTTCAATGGTATTATAACGAAATTACCGTTCCTGTAAACGAAGATAAAATAGGTTCTTATTATATGGCAAACGGTTTTGGCGAAGGGTATTTTGGAATTCAGGTAAATTCTGAAACAGAGCGCCGCGTATTGTTTTCTGTTTGGAGCCCTTTTGTTACAGATGATCCGAAAAGTATTCCTGAATCGCATAAAATAAAAATGCTAAAAAAAGGAGAAAATGTACAAACTGGTGAATTCGGAAATGAAGGTTCTGGTGGACAAAGTTATTTAAGATACAACTGGAAAGCTGGCAAAACATATAAATTCTTGCTTAACGGAGTTCCTCAAAATGATAACTCAACCACATACACTGCATATTTTTATGCACCTGAAGCAAACAAATGGATGTTAATAGCAAGTTTTAACCGTCCGCAAACCAATACTTATTTAAAAAGATTTCATTCTTTCTTAGAGAATTTCGTACCACAACAAGGAAATAAATCTCGCAAAGTTTTGTTTAACAATCAATGGTATTGCGATGATAAGGGAGTTTGGACAGAAATAGATTCGGCTATTTTTACAGTAGATAATACTGGAAGAAAAGGATATAGAATGGATTATTCTGGTGGAGTAGAAAAAGGATACTTCTTTTTAAAAGACGGAGGTTTCTTTAACAAATACACTAAAGCCAAAACTAAATTTACAAAACCATTAAAGCATAATAAGCCAAGTATAAATTTTAGTACTTTGCCATAAAAAAACAGTAAGACAATCCCAAAATAGATTGCCCACAATTTTAAATTAAAATTAATTCAACATGAAAACTAGTATCTTTAAATTTATTCTGATATCCTGCTTCTTTTTAGGATATGCTACTTCTTCAGCTCAAATGATTAAGACACCTACTCCTGCGCGTGCCAAAGGACAAAAGGATGTTTTACGTTTGGCACTTGCTCCAATCCCAACAGTTCGTGTAGCCTTTATTGGTTTAGGAATGCGTGGTCCTGGTGCAGTAGAACGTATGACACATATTCCAGGTGTAGAGATTGTAGCACTTTGTGATATGCTTGAAAAAAATACCAAATCAGCAAATGAAATCCTTACTAAACAAGGTCTTCCTAAAGCAAAAGAATTTTATGGTGATGAGAACATTTGGAGACAAGTAACTGCGCTTCCAAACGTAGATTTAGTTTATATCGCTACCGACTGGAAACACCACGCTATCATAGGAGTTCAAGCTATGAAAGATGGTAAAAACGTAGCTATCGAAGTTCCTGGTGCAATGACTATGAAAGAAATTTGGGATCTTATCGATACTTCCGAAAAAACTCGTAAACACTGTATGCAATTAGAAAACTGTGTGTATGATTTCTTCGAGCTTACTACATTAAACATGGCTCAACAAGGTTTATTTGGAGAAATTCTTCATGCAGAAGGTTCATATATTCACGGTCTTCAACCATTTTGGGGAGAGTACTGGAATAACTGGCGTATGGATTACAATATAAAACACCGTGGTGATATTTATGCTACACATGGTATGGGGCCAGCTTGTCAAGCATTAAATATCCACCGTGGTGACAAAATGAACTATTTAGTTTCTATGGACACAAAAGCAGTTGGAAACCCTGCTTACATCAAAGAAAAATCTGGAATCGATATTAAAGATTTTAGAAACGGAGATCATACTATGACAATGATTCGTACTGAAAATGGAAAAACTATCCAAATCCAGCATGATGTAACATCTCCACGTCCGTATAGCCGTATGTACCAATTAAGCGGAACTAAAGGATTTGCTAATAAATATCCTGTAGAAGGTTATGCATTAGATTCTAAATCTATTAGCTCAGATATTAAACCAGATCACGAAAACTTAAGTGCACACAAATTCATGCCAGAAGATGTGAAAAAAGCATTAATGGAAAAATACAAACACCCAATTGTAGTTGGAATCGAAGAAAAAGCAAAACAAGTTGGTGGACACGGTGGAATGGATTTCATCATGGATTACCGTTTGATTCACTGCTTACAAAATGGATTACCTCTTGATATGGATGTATATGATCTTGCAGAATGGTCTTGTTTAGGTCCATTAACAGAAATTTCTCTTGACAACAATTCTTCTCCAGTAGAAATCCCAGATTTCACACGTGGAGGTTGGAATAAATTAAAAGGTTTAGAATTTTCTAAATAAAATAAAATTTTGAAGTTAGTTAAATTGCATCAAGAGGGCACCATCATAAAGTGCCCTCTTTTTGTTATAATCATTTGCTTAGGCAAAATGTCAAACTAATTTCATTCAACTTTGCTCTAGATAATCTTAATCAATATCAAGCTTAGTCAGGAACGCGGATAATACGGATCCGCCAAAGACGAAAACGCAGATAAAAACGGATTTTTTTCTTATCCTTATTTAAAAAAATCTGTTTTTATCCGTGTCTTTACGGAGTAAATCTGTGTCATCCGCGTTCCTGACTATGCGCATTAAAACTCAGTATGGCTCTTCGCCTCAAGGTGACATAATTAATAACCAAACTCTATAAACCAAAAAACACAATAAATTATAATCTTTAATTCAATTAAAAATGAAAAAAGTTTATTTAGCCCTCCTATTTTCTTTCTTTACTTTGCCTTCGCTAGTAGCGCAACCAAAAGAAACTTTTGCCATAAGCGATGGAAACTTTTTGCTAAATGGCAAACCAGTACAAATACATTCGGGCGAGATGCATTACTCCCGTATTCCTCAACCGTATTGGCGTCATCGCTTAAAAATGATGAAATCAATGGGATTAAATGCCGTTGCTACCTATGTATTCTGGAACTATCATGAAATAGCTCCCGGAGTTTGGGATTTTAAAACTGGAAATAAAAACTTAGCCGAATATATAAAAATAGCTCAAGAAGAGGGTTTGTTCGTAATCCTACGCCCAGGTCCTTATGTTTGTGCCGAATGGGAATTTGGTGGTTATCCGTGGTTCTTACAGAATGTTCCTAATATGGTAATTCGTGGTTACAACACAGCATATTTGGCTGCGACCAAAGCCTATTTTACCGAATTATATAATCAGGTTAAAGATTTACAAATTACCAAAGGCGGTCCAATAATCATGGTACAAGGTGAGAACGAATTTGGTTCTTATGTTGCTCAACGCAAAGATGTTCCTCTCGAAGAACATAAAAAATATAGCGCAGCCGTATTTCAGCAATTAAAAGATATTGGTTTTGAAGTTCCTTTCTTTACCTCTGATGGAAGTTGGTTGTTTGAAGGAGGTGCTTTACCAGGTGCATTACCCACTGCAAATGGCGAAAGTGATATCGCTAAACTAAAAGCAGTCGTGAATCAATTTAATAATAATCAAGGTCCTTATATGGTAGCTGAGTTTTACCCTGGTTGGTTAGATCATTGGGCAGAACCATTCCCTACTCAAAAACCAGAACAAACTGTTCGTCAAACAAAAAAATATTTGGACAATCAGGTTTCATTTAATTATTATATGGTACACGGAGGAACAAACTTCGGTTTTACTTCGGGCGCTAATTATGATAAAGAACACGATATTCAACCCGATATGACATCGTATGATTATGATGCTCCGATTAGTGAAGCAGGTTGGGCAACTCCAAAATATAATGCTTTAAGAGAATTATTAAAAACAAATGAAACTCCAGCTATTCCTGACCAAATACCAGTAATCACAATTTCGAATATAAAGCTGACAAAAGCAGTAGATTTAGCCGATTTAAAATCTAAAATCTCTCCTGTAATCGAAGATAACCCACAAACATTTGAACAATTAAATCAAGGCGATGGTTATGTTTGGTATAGCAAAAAATTTACTCGACCTATTAGTGGGAAATTAGAATTGAATGGATTACGCGATTATGCAATAGTATATGTAAATGGAAAAAAAGTAGCGGAGTTAAATCGTTATTACAAAAAATACGATTGCGAAATAGAAATTCCATTTAATGCCACATTAGATATTGTTGTCGAAAACATGGGACGCATTAATTACGGTTCACAAATCAATGCCAATAATAAAGGAATCATAAGTCCTGTTATTATCAATGGAGAAACTATTACAGGTGATTGGGAAATGTATAAATTACCAATGACAACCGAACCAGATTTAACCGCTTATAAAAATTCTGCAAAAGTAAATCGACCAACTTTATACCAAGGTACTTTTAGCCTTAGCAAAACTGGAGATGCATTTCTGGATATGCGTGATTGGGGCAAAGGAATTGTATTTGTAAACGGAATAAACATTGGTCGTTATTGGAGTGTTGGCCCACAACAAACACTTTATTTACCGGGATGTTGGCTTAAAAAAGGAAAAAACAACATCGTTATTTTTGAGCAAAAAAATGAAACCATTCAAAAGGAAGTAAAAACCATCCTTACTCCTATTCTTGAAGATTTAAGACCTGAAAAAGGATTATAGAATCATTTAGTAAACACAAAAAAAGCCATCAAAGAATAATTCCTTGATGGCTTTTTAAATATGTGTAAAACAAAATTACTTCCAGTTAAAAGTAATTCTCTTTTCGATATCAGTATTCAAACTTAGGAAAACTGGACAAGTCATTCCTGCACGTTCCAGAATTGTTCTACTTTTTTCATCTGCAACACCTTGCATATCAAAAACAATTTCTATTGCTCCAATTCTTCTTGGTTCAGCATTCATTATCTTAGTTACTTCGGCAGTTGAGCCAATGAAATCTACATTTAAATCACGGGCTTTAATTCCCATAATGGTCATCATGCAACTTGCCAAAGCATTTGCAACAGTATCGGTTGGAGAAAAAGCTTCTCCTTTTCCGTTATTATCTATAGGTGCATCAGATATGATTTCATTTCCTGATTGCACGTGTACTGATTTAGTTCTTAAATCCCCTAAATAGGTTACTTTTGATGTCATTAGTTTGCTTCTTTAATTGTTAAATCACTATCATAATATAAGATGTAAACGCCTTTATTAGCAAATCCTCCATCTTCTTTTTTATAAAACTGAAATTTATTATCTACTTGTTCAGTTGCAATTTCACTTGCAGTTTCTTCATACGTTTTTCCTTGTGATAATCGCATCATAGTATCAAAAGTTACATCAAAACCTCTCGTAGCATACGTATTTGGATTGATCTTATTTTTGTTTCTATACTCTTTTTCAAAAATAAGTGCTCCCGCAGATTCGTTTTCACGTGTTACTGATGGGTACATTAATTTTAACTTAGTTAAACTTTCAAAACTAACTTCGTCTGTATCTAATGTACTGTTTGGTTCTAAAATTACCAACTGTACCTGATATGATGACATAGAACTCAACATAACTTTAATCGTAGCATTAATCATAGCTGTATTTCCTGTTTCCATTACAACATAATTCATTCTGTTAGGTACAAACTGAATTTTTAAACCTGCCGGATTAAAATCTCCTGCTTCGGTAACTGGTGCAAAAATTACACCTTTTTGATTTTGCTGAATATACTGTCTTATTGATTCTTTTTTCTTATCAACAACTGCAACTATATTACCTCCTTTAGAACGCATGTAATCAAACATTGCATTTTTTAGAATATCATTAGATGGGATTGTTTGATATAAATTATCAAATGAATTTCCTTGATCTTTAGACAACGGCGAAATTACAGGAACTTTATTTTCTCCTAATAACTTAGCAGTTGCTTCGGCATTACTTTGATAAAATGGTCCGATAACTGCATCAGCCTCTTGCAATCTGTTGTTTTGTATAATAGCCGCTACATTTGATCCGTTTTTGGTTTCCTGAGAATCAAAAATCGAAACATCTATTGGTAGTCCAAGAACTTTAGCAGAATCTATTGCCATTAATGCTCCAGAATAAAAATCTAAAGTCATATTCAAGAATTTATCTTTTTTCAAACGAGAAGCAGCACTGGTAGTATCACTTTGAATTTTAGATAAATTAAAAGGCAATAATAACGCTATCTTTTTGCGGTCATTACTTCTCTTTTTAGTCAGAGTAACTATCTCTTTTGCTTCCTCTTTAATTTCTGGTCTTGTCTCAGATTTAATTTCTGGTGGAGGCATAATTCCTGCAGGAACTTTTAAAATCATTCCTTCCTGAACTCCTCCAGATAAAGTAGGATTTAATTTAAGCAACTCATCTTGCGACACACCAAATGTTTTAGACAAACTATATAATGTCTCTTTTGGTTTTACCTGATAATCTGCATACGATACTTTTTTGGCAGTTTCGATTACAGGAGTTTTTACTTCGTTTTTAACCGGAGTAGTTGTTGGAGCAACTGTTTTTGGAGCTGTTCCTTTTATTGTTAAACGGTATCCTACTGGCAAACTCGGCACCACTTCTGGATTACGTTTCTCTAATTCTTCTATTGTAATACCGTATTCTTTTGCAATCGAATATTTAGTTTCTTTTGCCAAAACATCATGGTAAACATATTTATCTTGTTGCTTAGCAGGAACTAATTTTGTAGCAGGTATCTTAGAATCTTTTGATGCCGCTTTAGAACCATTTCCTGAAGGAATAGTAAGCGTCTGTCCTATTTGTAAACCATCTTTTTCAAGAAATGGATTTGCTTTTTTCAAAGCTTCATCCGAAACATTATACTTTTTTTCAATACCAAAAAGCGTTTCTTTAGCAACTACTTCATGCGTAGTTGCTCCGTTTGCTTTTTTAGGAGTAACGGTTGCTGTAGATTTATCTGAACTTGTTGTTTTTCCTGAATTATTCGGAATCAACAAAACACTATCCAACTTTAATCCACTTTGTGCATCTGGGTTAAGCTTATAAATATCATAAGGTGTTACTTTGTACTTTTGGGCAATTTGGTTAATTGTTTCTCCTTTGGTAACCGTGTGTTTACTAATTTTATCCTGTGGGAAAACAGAATAAGACATCAAAAAAGCAGTTGTAATTAGTATTGAAATGTATTTCATAATAAGATAAAAAATTTTAAACAAGATAGTATTTCTGTATAAAACAAGATTCCACAAGCTTGTTAATTATTTGCTAATGTATAATTCTAATTTAGCGATACTCCAATTTTTATAAAGCGGTGAATTTTCTTTTTGTTTGTATTTATACAAAGCTTCTTCTATGTTTTCAAAACTCTCAGCATAAACATAATACGACTGACTGTTTACATTATAGAAAAAACTAGCATTAAAATCCCCCGAATCTATTAGTTTCATAATAAATTGATCCCTTGGCGTAGCGTCTGTAAATATACCTAAAACCAAGTAATATCCATTGGGAACTGCTTTCAGGTTATCAAAAAATTCAACTTTAACATCTTTATTAGTATAAAGAGGATCTTCTTTTATTTTCTGTTTTATTTCGTCTAATGATAACGCTACAATTGAAGTTTCAGTATTTCCCTGATTCTGAATTGCATTATCTTGGTATCTTTTTAATTTAACCAAAGCTACTTTATCATCAAATGCTCTGGCCTCAGATCCATAAAATGATGCTTTACTAATATGTCGCTTTACCTCAATTTTTTTCTGAGTATCTAATGAATCAATTTTGGCAATCAATTTCTGATTCTGAGCATCATTTTTCTCCTGATCAATTTTATAATATTTGATTTTTTCTAAAGAAAGACTTTGCAAAAGAGTTTCGCCAGTTTTATTCTTTGTGTTTTCACGAACCTTTCTCTTATACTCTTGATTTTCTTCTACAGCAATTCGCTCTACTTTATTCATCAATCCCGCATACGATTTTCTGTTCTCGGCTAATTCTTTTTTAAGTTGAGAAGAAAGCTCATTAGTTTTAGCAATACCCTCGTACGAAAGTTTTTCTAAACGTTTAGATTCTTTCATATTCAACACATCCATCTTTTTTAAGTCATATAAATCATCTGTCATACTAACAACTAATGAATCTAATTTTGACATTAAAACTTCCTGAACATTTTTATTCGCTTCCAGAACTAATCTTAGTTTTTCTACCGAATTTCCTTTTAAACCATCCATTCCCTTAAGATCAACATTAAGGTCATTAATTTTAATAACCTTCTCGTTCATCTCTTTCTGAACAACAAGTCTATCTTTTAAATCTTCTAATTCAATTGTCTTGGCTTTCGTTTTTTCGACTACAACTTGTTTCTCTGCCAATGCAAGCATCAATTCTTCATTGTCGTTGGTAGGCGTAATTTCTTTGGTATTGATGGCTAGTTTATTTCCTTCAACTAGTCCGTTTACAATTTCGGGATTTTGAGCTTCAAGCTGATCAATTGTAATTCCGTATTTTTTAGCAATCGAATATTTTGTCTCTTTTGGTGCTACAACATGAAAAATAGTTTCTCCGTTGATAACACGAACACGACCATCGAGTGTTTTTCTTTTATTAGGGATTGCAATAGTTTGTCCTATTTGCAAACCATTTAATAAAGTTTCTTTATTTAAGGTTTCTAAATCCTGAACCGAAACATTGTATTGTCTGGCAATACTAAATAACGATTCTTTGGCCAAAACCTCATGCGTCACTTTTGATGAAGTAACATTACTTGCAGATGCAATCTTAATTATACTGGCGGCATCTTGTGGAATAATAAGTTCCTGACCAATTTTTAATCCATCAGCAAGAATCGAAGCATTTGCATTTTGAATGGCTTCAACACTCACATTGTATTGTTTTGATAATCCAAACAAAGTTTCTTTGGCAGCAACTGTGTGCGTAAGTTGTTTGGTTTCTTTCTCCTTGACTGGAGAATGTACTGGAATTCGGATAATCTGACTATCCTTTAATCCACTTTGCGATTCGGGATTTAATCTGTAAATCTCGTCTAAGGAAACTTTATACTTCTGGGCAATGAAATAAGCAGTTTCTCCTTTTTGGATTTTGTGTTCAATAATTGATTCTTGCGCAGTTATTTTGTTAAAAGACAAAATAAAGACAAGAGAAATCGTTAAAAGTTCTCTCATAAATAGTAGGTTTGAAAAAATTAAGGCATTACAAATGTAATGCCTTAATTTGAAAAAAAATACTATTCCCACTCAATTGTTGCAGGTGGTTTTGAGCTGATATCGTAAACTACACGATTCACGCCTTTTACTTTATTTATAATGTCGTTAGAAACTTTCATTAAGAAATCATACGGTAAATGTACCCAGTCAGCAGTCATACCATCGGTAGATTCTACAGCTCTAAGCGCTACTACCTTTTCGTAAGTACGCTCATCACCCATTACACCAACACTATTTACAGGAAGTAAAATTGCCCCTGCTTGCCAAACTTTATCATATAATCCCCAAGATTTTAACCCGTCGATAAATACGGCATCAACATCTTGCAAAATTTGTACTTTTTCTGGAGTAATATCTCCAAGAATTCTAATTGATAATCCAGGTCCTGGAAAAGGATGTCTTCCTAATAACTCTGGATCTATTCCTAAAGTAGCACCTACTCTACGTACTTCATCTTTAAAAAGCATACGTAATGGTTCTACAATTTTCAGTTTCATGTAATCTGGTAATCCACCTACATTATGGTGTGACTTAATAGTTGCCGAAGGTCCTTTTACAGAAACCGACTCGATAACATCAGGATAAATTGTTCCTTGTGCCAACCATTTTACATCTTCTATAAGGTGCGATTCATCATCAAAAACTTCGATGAATACACGACCAATCGTTTTACGTTTGGTTTCTGGATCACTAATTCCTGCTAATTGAGACAAGAAACGATCTCCAGCATCTACTCCTTTTACGTTCAATCCCATTCCTTTGTATTGATCTAATACATTTTGGAATTCGTTTTTACGAAGTAAACCGTTATTTACGAAAATACAATATAGGTTTTTACCAATAGCTTGATGCAATAATACAGCTGCTACAGTCGAATCTACTCCTCCAGATAATCCTAAAACTACTTTATCATTACCTAGTTTCTCTTTTAATTCTCCCACCATCTCTTCAACAAAAGCATTTGGTGTAAAGTTTTGAGGAACTTCAGCAATTTTTACTAAAAAGTTTTCTAGCATTTTTGATCCATCTGTAGAATGGAATACTTCTGGGTGATATTGAATACCATAAGTAGTTTCACCTTCAATTTTGTAAGCAGCAAATTCTACGTCGTGCGTACTTGCTAATTTTACTCCATTTGTAGGCAAAGCTTTAATACTATCACTATGACTCATCCAAACTTGACTGTTTTCAGAAACACCTTCAAAGAAAACTTCGTCTTCTTTAATATAAGTCAAATTGGCTCTACCATATTCTCTAGTATCAGAAGCAGCTACTTTTCCGCCGCTAAAATGAGCTAGATATTGTGCTCCGTAACAAACTGCCAACATTGGAAGTTTACCACGAATTTGAGATAAATCAGGATGTGGAGCATCTTCTGCGCGAACAGAGAATGGGCTTCCTCCTAAAATTACTGCTTTATAACTTGATAAATCACTCGGAAAATGATTGTAAGGGAAGATTTCGCAGAATATATTTAATTCGCGAACTCTACGCGCAATAAGCTGAGTATATTGCGATCCGAAATCTAAAATAAGTACGTTGTGTTGCATGCGCAAAAATACTTTTTATATTCCGAATTGAAAAATTGAATTCTGATTTTTTTTTCAAAATTAGGATCAAAGCTTCAAAGCCACAAAGGTTCTGAGATTTCAAAAGCAATACAATAACGTCTTATCGTTTTGAACGTTTATCTTTTAAGGTTTTATCCATTCTTAAGCATACATCCTTTATTCATTTTCAAATTTACCCGAAAATTTTATTACAAAACTTCATTATTAGTTATCTGTTTGACTTAAAAAAACCACATAAAACAAAATCACTACTAACTAAAAATCAGTACTTTATATAATTTTTAAAAGCTAAAAACTTACAAAACAATTAAATATTAGCTTAAATTTTGTGAAAATTATTTTTACAAAAGAGCAACGAAATAACTCTTTAATAATCAATAACTTAATAAATGAACACCAATTAAACATTTTCTATATTAAAATCATTTTTTTTCAGAATAAAAACTATCTCAATTGCTCTCAAAAGAAAAAAATTATTT
>NZ_NCWQ01000060.1:0-36982 GCF_002156885.1 Flavobacterium sp. AJR
GTCGCATTAGGGCAATGCTATATGTTTGCTCTTGGTCTGCTAAAAAATGTAATGCTGCTTGTAAAGAATTATACGATAGATTAGTCGAAAAAGGAAAAGCTAAAAAAATAGCTTTAATCGCTGTAGCAAACAAACTACTTAAACAAGCATTTGCTTTAGCATCAAAAAATGAATATTATTTACAAAATAATTAAAAATAAATTTGCTTTTAAACACAGTTCATTTCGACGCAGGAGAAATCTCCACAAGAAACTCCGCAACGAACGTCCTAGCTTTGTAGAGTTACTCACGAAGATTTCTCCTGCGTCGAAATGACAAGATTGTGATTAAGCTTTGCGTTTTTACATCTTTAGGAGGTTAATGCTGCTTTCTAAAAAGCTTAACTTAATGACATTGAGCTAAAACAGGAGGCAATACGGAAGTAAAATGAGAAATAGGCTTTCTTTATAGAATACCGTCTCGTGGCGAAAATTTATGAAATAATAATGCTCCATAAATGGATGAAAAGAATTGATTAAATTTGTAAAAAACAATAGTAATGAGTTATCCGGTTTTAGAAATTGCACATAAAATTATTGCACACACAGACGCTAGTCAAGGAGAGATTATTTCTAACTTAAAACTGCAAAAAATACTGTATTATATGCAAGGTTTTTTTATTGCTGTATATGATAAGAAATTATTTGAAGAAGAATTTGAAGCTTGGCAATATGGTCCAGTTGTGAGGGATATGTTTGACCATTTTAAAGATTTTGGTTCGGGTGCCATAACGCTAAACGAAGATGTGCAAATTATTGAATTGACTGAGGAAGAAAATGAATTGTTTAAGGAAGTAATGACGGAATTTGGACAATTTTCTGCTATAAAGTTGATGGAAATGACACATGCAGAGTTACCATGGAAGAAAATTTTTCATGAAAATCCTCAAGGAGAAATCTCTTATGACTTGTTGAGAGCGTATTTTAAAACTCAAATCATCGAGTAGATGGGTAAAATTAAAAAGAGAGATATTAAGGAAAGTAAAATTACAGTTCCTACTCAAAATAATACCGAATTAAACTATCCGATTTTTTGCTTCAAGTATTTGCAGACAGAGCCTAATAAAGATTATAAGTTCTATGCGGACTTTGTGGAGAGGTTAAAGAAACTATCTAATTTATCTTGGAGTCAGATAAATGTGGCTCAAAAACATGGCTTTGGAACTGAAAAAATACCTGTAGCACAAATAAAACCAGATTTACCTAAATTTGTTTCACCAGATGTAACAGATTTAATTGTTTTTAGAGCAAATGGGGATAATCGACCTTTTCTGGGTTTAAGAAAACAAAACGTTTTTCATATAATATTCTTGGAAGAGAAGTTTGGAGACATCTATAATCACTAATTAGCAATTGGTTAAATCGCATTTTAAGGCTGATTTATTTAAATATCTTACAAAATTGAGCTTATTTGTTAAGAAATCCTTTTTTGTTTCATAAAATGCATTATTTTTTTTGGTGCGGTAAAAATAATTTATACATTCGCAGAGAATTTATTGAAAAACACAAACAAAATGTCAAGCAACCGTTTTTATTTTAGCAACTCTTTTTATTTCTTCTTTAGTAGAAGTGAGGATTGTGCTATGGTTATTTGAGAAAATTTAAAAGACAAATAAAACTAATATACAATCCTGATGCAAATCAGGATTTTTTTTTGAGTATATGACAACAAAAATTGCAATACAAGGTATTAAAGGTTCATTTCATCATCAGGTAGTGAATGAGTATTTCTCTGAAAACGTGGATATTGACGAATGTTTATCATTTGAAGAATTAATTGACAGCGTACTTTCGGGAAAATCAGATCAGGCTGTAATGGCGATTGAAAACTCGATTGCGGGACCAATTATTCCGAATTATGCCTTGATAGATAAGAACAATTTGCACATAATTGGCGAGCATTATTTAAATATATCTCAGAATTTAATGGCATTAAAAGGCCAAAAAATGGAAGATATTACAGAGGTTCATTCGCACCCAATGGCGTTATTGCAATGTATGGATTTCTTAAAAAAATATCCAAATATTAAATTGGTAGAGGATAAAGATACTGCCGAAACGGCAAGAAGAATCCAAGAAAAACAATTAAAAGGGATTGCAGCAATTGCAAGTAAAACTGCTTCGGTAATGTATGATTTAGAAATTCTGGCACCAGAAATTCAAACTATCAAAAACAACATGACCCGTTTTGTGATTATCAAGAAAGAGAATTCGTTTTTGCCTACAACTGAGATCAATAGAGCGTCGATTAAATTTGAACTGAATCACAAAAGAGGAAGTCTGGCGGCAGTTTTAAACGTAATGAGCGATTGCAAACTGAATCTAACAAAGATTCAATCGTTACCAAAAATTGAGACACCTTGGAAATATTCATTTTTTGTAGATGTAACTTTTGAAGATTACGAAGATTATGCTAAAGCAAAAAGGTTAACAGAAATAATGGCTGAGTATTTTAAAGTTTTAGGAGAATATAAGAATACGAAACCATAAAACACGGAATTTTCAAATTCCAAATTCCAATCCTTCGGGACGCTCAGGATGGCAAAAAAATAAAATTAGGAAAGCATAAAGCTTACGGTTTAAAGCCTAAAGCAAAAACAAAAGAACCATGATAACAACAGCAAAAAGATTAGATGTCGTAGAGGAATACTACTTTTCTTCGAAGCTTAGAGAAGTAAGACAATTACAATCTGAAGGAAAGCCAATCATTAATATGGGAATTGGAAGTCCGGATTTAAACCCTTCAAAAGCGGTTGTCGAAGCAGTAGTTTCGGCAATGCAAGATGAAAATGCACATCAATATCAAAGTTATCAGGGGTTGCCAGAATTGAGAAAAGGAATGGCTGATTTTTATCAGGATAATTATGGTGTTGCTTTAAATCCTGTTAATGAGATTTTACCATTAATGGGTTCGAAAGAAGGAATTATGCATATTTCATTGGCTTTCCTAAATGAGGGAGATCATGTTTTAATTCCGAATCCAGGATATCCAACATATACTTCGGTTACAAATTTGGTTGGTGCAGTTCCTGTTTATTATGATTTGAAAGAGGATAATAACTGGGAACCCGATTTTGAAGCTTTAGAGAAATTAGATCTTTCGAAAGTAAAGATTATGTGGTTGGGTTATCCGCACATGCCAACTGGAGCTAGAGGAAGTTTGGAGTTATTTGAAAAATTGGTTGCTTTTGCTAAAAGACATAACATTTTATTGATTAATGATAATCCGTATAGTTTTGTCTTGAATGATAAACCAATGAGTTTATTACAGGTTGAAGGAGCAAAAGATGTAGCGTTAGAACTTAATTCATTGAGTAAAACCTTTAACATGGCAGGATGGAGAGTTGGAATGGTTTTAGGAAACGCTGCAACTATTGATGCTGTCTTGAAAGTGAAAAGTAATATGGACAGCGGGATGTTCTACGGAATCCAAAAAGGAGCAGTTGCAGCATTAAATTGTGATAAATCATGGTTTGAAGAGCAAAATGTAATTTACAGACGCCGTCGTGAATTAACCAATAAACTGGCTGAAAAGCTAGGTTGTAAAGTATATGCTGAGGGAGTTGGATTATTTGTTTGGGCAAAGTTACCAGAAGGTATAGCATCGGCAGAAGATTTTATCGACCAGATATTATATGAGAAACATATTTTTATTACGCCGGGAACTATTTTTGGTAGTAATGGAGAAGGATACATAAGGTTTGCACTTTGTGTAAAAGAAGAGAAAATACAAGAGGCAATAGAGAGATTTTAAATTGTCATTGCGAGGTACGAAGCAATCTCTGATGCTGAATTCAATTGCTAGTGTGATTGCTTCGTACCTCGCAATGACAAACGTCTTGAAAAAACGAAAAGTTTAGCCCTGATGGAAGCGGCATCCTTTTTCTTGCTTCTTTAGAAAGAAAAAGATACAGCGGACAGCAGGATTAGCTTTAAATAAAAAATAAAAATGAACATACACGTAATAGGAATAGGGTTAATAGGAGGTTCAATGGTTTTAGATATCAAAGAATTATATCCGGAGGCTACTATTTACGGAATCGATAATAATGAAGAGCACTTACAAGAAGCAATTGCGTTGGGTGTTATCGATAAAGCGTCGACTTTTGATGATTTGGTAACTGCCGATTTTGTAATTGTTTCGGTTCCTGTAGATGTTGCGCTTACTGTTTTGCCTAAAGTTCTGGATGTGATTGGTGAAAATACAATTGTTTTTGAAGTAGGTTCTACTAAAAAACCAATTTGTGAAGCGGTTGCAAATCATCCGAGAAGAAGAAACTTTATAGCAACTCATCCGATTGCGGGAACGGAATTCTCTGGACCTTCGGCGGCGATAAAAGGTCTTTTTAAAGGGAAAACGAATATAATTTGTGAGGTGGAAAAAACCACCTTTAAATTACAGGAAAAAGCTTTGCAACTTTTTACAGCAATCGGAATGCGTATACGATATATGGAACCAAAATCGCATGATAAACATATTGCTTATGTATCGCATCTATCTCATATAAGCTCATTTATGCTTGGTAAAACGGTAATAAATAAGGAGAAAGACGAACAGGATATTTTTGATATGGCGGGAAGTGGATTTGAAAGTACTGTACGTTTAGCAAAAAGTTCTCCAGCAATGTGGACGCCGATTTTTAAACAGAATAAAAAACAGGTAATCGAAACCCTGGAAGAATATATATCAAATCTTACCCAGTTTAAAGATTTGCTGGCTGCGGATGATTATAATGCCATTTATGAGGAAATGGAAAGCGTGAATAAAATAAAAGAAATCTTAAACGGAATAACAATAAAAAAATAAAAAAAAATGGAAAACAAGAAAGAAATGAGAAATTGGTTAAATGATTTCAATTTAACTCATCCGCTTGTAATTGCAGGACCTTGTAGTGCTGAAACTGAAGAACAAGTATTGAAAATTGCTCATGAATTAAAAGACTCTGACGTAAGTATATTCAGAGCTGGAATCTGGAAACCAAGAACGCGTCCGGGAGGATTTGAAGGTGTTGGAGAAATTGGTTTGAAATGGTTACAAAAAGCTAAAAAAGAAACTGGTTTATTAATGGGAACTGAAGTTGCGACTGCTGCTCATTGTAAATTGGCTTTGGAACATGATATTGATGTTTTATGGGTTGGTGCTCGTACTACAGCAAACCCGTTTGCAGTTCAGGAAATTGCAGATACTCTTAAAGGAACTGATAAAATCGTTTTGATTAAAAACCCTGTTAACCCAGATTTATCTTTGTGGTTAGGTGGTGTTGAACGTTTACATATGGCAGGAATCGAAAAACTAGGTGTAATACACAGAGGATTTTCGACTTACGAAAAAACTAAATACAGAAACATTCCAGAATGGCAGATTGCTATCGAATTACAAAATAAATTTCCTGATTTACCTTTAATCATTGATCCATCTCATATTACTGGAGATCGTAAAATGATTCTTGAAGTAACGCAAGAAGCTTTGGATTTAAATTATGATGGTATGATTATCGAAACTCATACTGATCCTGATAATGCATGGAGTGATGCTGCACAACAAGTTACACCAGATGCTTTGAAACAAATTTTTAAAGATTTGAGAGTAAGAAAGACTGATGACAAGACTGATGAATACAGCCAAAAAATGTCTAAATTAAGAGCTAATATCGATGTTCTTGATGCTAACTTGTTAGACTTATTAGGAAAACGTATGAAGGTTGCTGACGAAATTGGTCAGGTGAAAAAAGACGCAAACGTTGCTATTCTTCAAAACAATCGTTGGAACGAAATTCTTGGTAAAATGATCCTGGAAGGAGAGAAAAAAGGATTGTCGGAAGAATTTGTACTTAAAATGTTCAAAGCAATTCACCAAGAAAGTATTAGTCACCAAGAAAGAATTCTTAACGCATAATTCGTTTTAGATCATATAAGAGGTATAAGTTTGTATTAGGGTTTGTAAGCATTACCGTTAAATGTACTTATTGTTACTTAAATGGATAATATTTCTTGAGAATAGAATCTCCATCGCTTTTAATTAAGAGATGGGGATTTTTTAATTTATAGAGAATGTCAAAAATTTTGAACTTTAAACTTTAAACGAAAAACAATCATTTATCTTTGCAAAGATTTTGGTTTTGAAACTAAAAGCTAAAATCAGATATTTAAAATTAAAAAATGACAGGAACCGTTTACAAATCTACAGGAAGTTGGTACACCGTAAAATCTGAAAAAGGAGATTTTATAGAGTGTAGAATGAAAGGAAAGTTTAGGATTAAGGGTATTAAAAGTACTAATCCTATTGCTGTAGGAGATGTTGTGGATTATGAACTCGAAGAAAGTTCGGATACTGTAACAGGAACGATTCATAATATTCACGAAAGAAAAAATTATATCGTTCGTAAATCGGTGAATTTATCCCACCAGATGCATATTATTGCGTCTAATATTGATTGTGTTTTTTTATTGGTAACGATCAATAATCCTCCAACGACATTTAATTTTATTGACCGTTTCTTGGTTACAGCCGAAGCATATGGAATTGAAACAATATTGATTTTTAATAAAATCGATACTTTTGATGAAGCTACGCTCGACGAGCAATTGTATATGCAGTATGTATATGAGCAAATAGGATATAAATGTTTGCGTGTTTCATCGACAGAAGGAAAAGGTGTTGAGGAGTTAAAAGATATGATGATTGGTAAAGTAACGATGTTCTCGGGACACTCTGGAGTTGGTAAATCGACTCTTGTAAATGCAATGGAACCTAGTTTACATCTTAAAACCAAAATGATTTCGACAGCCAGTAAACAAGGACAACATACAACAACATTTGCAGAAATGTTTGATTTGTCTTTTGGTGCTCGTATTATTGATACGCCAGGAATTAAAGGTTTTGGTATTGTCGATATGGAGAAAGAGGAAGTTAGTGGTTATTTCCCTGAGTTTTTTAAATTAAAAGACCAGTGTAAATTTAACAACTGTTTACATAAAGACGAACCTCATTGTGCTATTAAAGCTGCTCTGGAAAGAGATGAGATTGCTTGGTCACGTTATAATAGTTATCTTAAAATCCTAGAAGGAGAAGACGAACATTACCGTACAGATATTCATAATGAAGATCGTGCAGCAAGCGATGAGACTAGGAAATAATTGTTAATTGTGGAATGGTTAATTATAATAGAGAATAAAAACAGTCTAAAGTTAAATGTCTTAAAGTAGATTTGTTTGACTTTAGACTTTAAAAACTTTAAGACCAAAATAAAAATTTCTACAAAATGAATTCACAATTAACCATTTATAATTCACAATTGCCTTGAGAGTAGTTCTTCAAAGAGTTTCTTCAGCCTCGGTAGTGGTTGATGGTGATAAAGTAGCTGATATCCAAAAAGGGCTACTTGTTTTTGTTGGTATTGAAGATGCCGATACACAGGAAGATATTGACTGGTTGGCTGGAAAAATAACCAAAATTAGAATTTTTGGTGATGAAAATGATGTAATGAACTGTTCTGTTCAGGATATTAAAGGCGAAATTATAGCCGTAAGCCAGTTTACACTTCATGCTGGAACGAAAAAAGGTAATCGTCCGTCTTACATAAAAGCTTCAAAGCCAGATGTTGCAATTCCGCTTTATGAAAGTTTTGTAGCAACGCTGGAAAAGGAATTTGGAAATAAAATACAGACAGGAATTTTTGGTGCTGATATGAAAATCAGTCTATTAAATGATGGTCCTGTAACAATAATAATTGATAGTAAAAATAGAGAGTAAAAAGAACGAACATTTGTTAAAGATTTCTAAAAATGATATATATTTGGCGAAATTACTTATAAAATGAAATCGATTTTCTGTTCTCTGTTTTTTATTTTGTTTACTTTTTCTTCAACTGCCCAAAAAGGAGAATATATTGCTGCAAGTATTTCTGATAGTCTTAAAGAAAATGCAGAAGCTGTTATTCGTTTAAATCAAATAGATATTGTAATTGCTTCACAAAGAAGTATGAAAACGAAGCATAAAAGAGTTATAACAGTATTTAATGAAAAAGGGTTAAGTGCAATTGATGCTACTGAATATTACGATAAATCGGTAACGGTTAAAAATATCGAAGCTACTGTTTTTGATGCCTTAGGCAAAGAAATAAAAAAAATAAAACGTAAAGATTTTCGAGATCAGAGTGTTATAAGTGGCGGGACATTGTTCTCTGAAAGTCGCTATATTTATTTAGATTATACTCCTGTTCAATATCCGTTTACTTTAGTATACGAAAGCGAAGTTGAAACTTCTACAACTGCTTTTATTCCGAAATGGTTACCTCTTGATAATTATTACACGAGTGTAGAAAAAAGTATCTTAAATGTAACGTATCCAAACAATTTAGGATTTAAGAAAAAAGAACTCCATTTCTCTGGATTTGATGTAAAAAAGACAAAAGATACCGATACGCAACTTTCTTATGTGGCAACTAATATTCTGGCTCAAAAAAGAGAAGATTATAGTCCTGCATTTAGCGATATTTTTCCTTGTGTTATGATGGGATTAGAGAGTTTTCATCTCGAAGGTGTAGATGGAAGTGCAACAACATGGGAAGCTTTTGGGAAATGGTATGCCGATAAAATTTTATTAGGTACAATAGATTTGTCTGATGAAACAAAAGCAAAAATTAAAGCCCTTGTTGGAACGGAAAAAGATCCTGTTAAAAAAGCTAAAATAGTATATGACTATGTACAGAAAAAATCAAGATATGTAAATATTGCGATTGGTATTGGTGGATGGAAACCGATGTTTGCAAATGATGTAGATAGATTAGGATATGGAGATTGTAAGGCATTAACTAATTATACAAAAGCACTTCTGGAAGCTGTTGGCGTTCCTTCTTATAATACAATTTTATATGGGAATATTTATAAAATGAATATAGACTCAGACTTTGTTTCTATGCAGGGAAATCACATGATATTATCTATTCCGAACGGAGATAAATATATTTGGCTTGAATGCACAAGTCAAGACGACCCTTTTGGGTATCAAGGTACTTTTACAGATGATAGAGATGTATTAATAATTAAACCAGAAGGAGGAGTAATTGTTAGAACAACTATTTATGATGATAAAAATAATACGCAGATAAGTAAAGGGAATTACGCTTTATCCGATGAAGGCAATTTATCTGGAGCAATAGCAATAGTTTCAGGAGGTTCTCAGTACAGTAAAAAAATGGGGGTTGAGAAGATGCCACCTACAGATAAAGAGGCGCATTATAAAGATTACTGGGATAATATTAATAATCTGAAAATAAATAAGAGCGTTTTTTCTAACGACAAAGAGAATGTAAAATTCACTGAAGATGTCCAAATAAACGCTTCTAATTATGGTGTTATTTCAGGAAGTAAAATGATGTTTGTGGTAGATGCTTTTAATCAATACACAGGAAGTATAAAGAGAATTAGAAATCGAAAAAGTCCATTAGAAATACAAAGAGGTTATTTTGATACTGATGAAATAGAAATTAATTTACCAGCAAGTTTTACAATCGAATTTTTACCAGCAAGTTTTGAACTGAAAGGTAAATTTGGAGAATATAAAACTGAGATAATTAAAAAGGAGAATAATAAGTTGCTCTACAAACGTTCCATGCTTCTAAATAAAGGAAAATATTCGGCTAAAGAATATGATGAGTATCGTCTTTTTATGGAGCAAATTAATAGAAATGATAATGCCAAAATTATACTAACCAAGAACTAAAACCAATGAAATTTAACCAACTAACAATCGTTTTATTTGTTGTGCTTTCCTTTTCAAAAATTGCAGCACAAGAATTTAAATTAGGGAAAGTATCCATTCCAGAATTACAGGAAAAAGTACATGCCAAAGATACTTCAGCTTCAGCTGCAATTTTATTCAGAAAAGGAACCTCTTATTTTGAATATGATCCGGTTGATGGTTTTGTAATTATAACAGAGGTTGAAAGCCGAATTAAAATTTATAAAAAAGAAGGTTACGAATGGGCGAATCAAGGCGTAAGGTATTACATAGGTGATTCTAATACAAAGGAAAGTGTTTCGTTTTCTGATGCAGTTACTTATAATCTTGTTGATGGAAAAATAGAGAAAACTAAACTTAAAAGTGATGGAACTTTTGATGAGAATTTTAATAAATATTATAATAAGAAAAAGATAACAATGCCTAATGTAAAAGAAGGTTCTGTTATTGAATTTAAATATAGAATAAAAGCTTTGACAATTGGTTCCATGAGGGATTGGTACTTTCAATCTTCTATTCCAGTTAACTATTCTGAATTTATAACCCGAATTCCAGAATATTTTGTTTACAATAATAAGCAAAAAGGGTATATCTTCCCTAAAGTTAATAAAGAAACAAGTACTAAGTATATTGTATTTAACAATAAAGAAAGATCAGGAGGAAGAAATTTAGGAACTACTTTTTCTCAGGATAAACTAGAATATCAAGAAGAGAAAACTACTTATACAGCAGAGAATTTGCCTGCGATGAAAGAAGAGGCGTATGTTAATAATATTAATAATTATACCTCATGTCTGGAGCTTGAATTGTCTATGACAAAATACCCTAATCAGCCGATGAAGTTGTTTTCAACTGATTGGAATTCAGTCGTAAAAACAATATATAATTATGAGAGCTTTGGCCCGGAATTAAATAAAACAGGATATTTTGAAGATGATTTAAAAACATTACTTGCAGGCGTAGATGTGCAAGATGATAGAATTAATCTAATATTAAATTTCGTAAAAGCAAGAGTTAAATGGAATGGTTATACTGATTATGGATGTGATAACGGGGTAAAAAAAGCTTATAAAGAAAAAACTGGGAATGTGGCTGATATAAATCTTATGTTAACAGCGATGTTGAGGCATTCAGGATTAACAGCAAATCCTGTTTTAGTAAGTACACGTTCTAACGGAATCTCAATATTTCCTAATAGAACTGCTTTTAATTATGTAATTGCGGCTGTTGAAACTCCTAATGGAATTATTTTACTAGATGCTTCAGATAAGTATTCAACCCCAAATATTTTACCATTTAGAGCTTTAAACTGGATGGGTAGATTAATACGTAAAGATGGGACTTCTGAGGAGATTGATTTAATGCCTAAAATAGTATCTGCCAACAATGTGTCTATGATTTATAATGTAGATGCTAGTGGGAATGTGAGTGGAAAAACTAGAAAGCAGTATACAAATTACAATGCCATGATGTTTAGGGATAATATTGGTGATGTGAAAGAAGATGCATATCTTGAAAAATTAGAAAATGATAATAATAAAATTGAGATAAGCGAGTATTCCAGAACAAATGAAAAAGATTTATTATTGCCTGTAATCGAGACCTTTTCGTTTTCGGGTAATAACCTTTGCGAAATAATTGGTGATAAAATTTATATAGATCCAATGTTGTTTCTTACCGATAAGAAGAATCCTTTTACACAAGAGAATCGTGAATATCCTGTAGATTATGGTTTTCCATCTTCTGATAAGTATAGTATTAATATCACTATTCCAGATGGGTTTGCAGTTGAAACTTTGCCAGCTTCGGGAGGATTTGCTATGGAAAATGATTTAGGTTTATTTAAGTTTATTAGTTCTGTAAATGGAAACATTTTACAAGTTGTAATAACACACCAGATAAATGAGCCAGTAATACTACCAGATGATTACTCAGTGTTAAAAGAGTATTACAAAGGGATGATTGCTAAAGAGAATGAAAAAATAGTTTTAAAAAGAATATAAAATGGATTTAAAAAATGCCCAACTAGATGTCGATACCTGGATAAAAGAACATGGAGTTCGTTATTTTAATGAATTGACTAATATGGCACAACTTACAGAAGAAGTAGGGGAAGTTGCCAGAATTATTGCGCGTCGTTATGGAGAGCAATCAGAGAAAGAAAGCGATAAGAATAAAGACCTTGGCGAAGAATTAGCCGATGTAGTTTTTGTGGTTTTATGCTTGGCAAATCAAACAGGAATTGATTTGCAGTCTGCATTTGATAAAAAAATGGATTTGAAATCTGTTCGAGATAAAGACCGTCATAAAAACAACGATAAACTAAAATAATGTGATAAGTTAGGGTAAAGCTTTGGAGTATCCTTTTTTTAAAATAAATTTGCAAAAACGCACAAAACAATTACCCTATAATGAATTTACTATTAAAAACATCTCAAGCTAATTTACAAGGACAAATTGCAGTAACTGGCTCAAAAAGCGAAACCAATCGATTATTATTATTGCAAGCATTGTTTCCGAATATTACTTTGGCAAACACATCAAACTCTGATGATAGCGAAGTAATGCAAAAAGCATTAGTTGGTAATGAAGAAATAGTAGATATTCATCATGCAGGAACAGCAATGCGTTTTTTAACAGCCTATTTTGCAGTTAAGGAAGGTAGAGAAGTTGTAATGACGGGTTCTAGCAGAATGCAAGAGCGTCCGATTAAAATTTTGGTAGAAGCTTTAGCTCAGTTAGGGGTAGAGATTTCATATTTAAAAGAAGAAGGATATCCGCCAATTCGCATTAAAGGGAAAAAAATTACAGCTTCAAAAGTTACTTTGGCAGCCAATGTAAGTAGCCAGTATATTTCGGCATTATTACTTGTAGCTTCTAAATTAGAAAATGGTTTAGAGTTAACATTAGAAGGAGAAATTACTTCTATTCCATATATTAAGATGACATTGGCTTTGCTTAATGATTTAGAAATTCAAACTAGCTTTGAAGGAAACGTAATCAAAGTATATCCAAAAGCTGAGGTGGTTGCAAAAGAAATGGTTGTAGAGTCTGATTGGAGTTCGGCTTCTTATTTTTTTAGTTTAGCAGCACTTGCAGATACAGCTTCGATAACACTTAGTAGTTACAAAGAAAATAGCCTACAAGGAGATTCAGCTTTAATATCACTTTATGAGAAAATGGGTGTTGAGACTACATTTCAGGGAAATAAAATGACTTTGGTTAAGCAGCCAAATTTTAAATTTGAAACGGTAAATTTTGATCTGAACAACACTCCCGACATTGCACAAACTATTGTAGTTACTTGTCTTGGTTTAGGAATAGGTTGTCATTTAACAGGTTTGCACACTCTAAAAATTAAAGAAACAGATAGATTGGAAGCTTTAAGGATTGAGTTAACTAAATTAGGAGCTAATATTTCGGTTACTAATGATAGTTTAACGCTTGTTGCTACAAATGAAATAAATTCTAATGTAAAAATTGCTACTTATAATGATCACCGTATGGCAATGGCATTTGCTCCATTGGCATTAAAAGTGCCAATAATAATCGAAGATGCAGGAGTAGTTTCTAAATCTTATCCGGATTTTTGGAAAGATTTAACAAATTTAGGTTTTGAGACAACAGAAATAGGTGCATAATAATCAATGTTTACGGCTAAAATCAGGAATAAATTTTGAAGTTTGCAATTTTCTAACTAAATAAAAGCCAAAACACTTGACAACGCCTATCTCACAATCGTATATTTGCACTCTAAATAAATAGACTACATGAAATTATCTCATTTTCAATTTAATTTACCAAAAGAACTTTTAGCTGAATTCCCTGCTGAAAACAGAGATGAGTCTCGTTTGATGGTAATTGATCGTAAAAAACAAACTATAGAGCACAAAATGTTCAAAGATGTAATCAATTACTTTGATGATGGTGATGTTCTTATATTAAATAACACTAAAGTTTTCCCTGCTCGTTTGTATGGAAACAAAGAAAAAACTGGAGCAAGAATTGAAGTTTTCTTATTAAGAGAACTAAATTCAGAGCAACGTCTTTGGGATGTTTTGGTAGATCCAGCTCGTAAAATCCGTATCGGAAATAAGTTATATTTTGGTGATGACGATTCGTTAGTTGCTGAGGTTATCGACAATACTACTTCTCGTGGTAGAACATTGCGTTTTCTTTATGATGGTTCTTACGAAGAATTCAGAAATAAACTAACAGAACTTGGAGAAACTCCAATTCCTAAATATATCAGCAGAGAGGTAACTCCAGAAGATGCTGAAAGATACCAAACGATTTATGCTAAAGAAGAAGGAGCTGTTGCAGCACCAACTGCTGGATTGCATTTCTCGAAACACCTTTTGAAAAAATTGGAAATTAAAGGAGTAAACTTTGCAGAAGTTACACTTCACGTAGGTTTAGGAACTTTTAATCCAGTTGAGGTTGAAGATTTATCAAAACACAAAATGGATTCAGAAGAGTTAATTATTACTGAAGAAGCTTGTGAAATTGTAAATCATGCAAAACAAAACAAGAAACGTATCTGTGCTGTAGGAACAACTTCAATGCGTGCTATTGAAAGTTCAGTTTCATCACAAAATACATTAAATCCTTTTGAAGGTTGGACGAATAAATTTATTTTCCCTCCTCATGATTTTAGTATTGCAAACTGTATGATTACAAACTTCCATACGCCAAAATCAACATTGTTAATGATGATTTCTGCATTCTGTGGACATGATTTAATGAAAAGAGCATATGAAGAAGCTATAAAAGAAGGATACAAATTCTACTCTTATGGTGATGCAATGCTTATCATCTAAGAAATATAAAATAAGGTTAATTCAAAAATCTCGCTAGTAATAGCGAGATTTTTTTTTGAAATCTAGTTAACCTGATAGACTAGTTTTACGGTAATATTAGCAGTTTTGTTTTTAGAGGTTGTATTAAATGATCCTCCATAAGAAAAGTCTTCAGATGAATTTTGCCCAGTAATTTGGAAAACTCCCATGTCTGATTTTTTTAATTTTCCTAAAGAAGCATCAGCATTTTCAGCAATGCTTTTGGCTCTGGAACTAGCATCTTTAGTTGCCTCAGCAATCATTTTTATTTTAAGTTCAGCTAGTTTGGTATAATAATACTCAGGAGGATTAGAATAGAATTCGACTCCAGAATTTATTAATTCACTAGATTGTCTGGAAATTTCCTCAATTTTATTTACTTCTTTAGATTGAATAGTTACACTTTGGGTTAATGTAAATCCCGTAAAAACTTGTTGTTTTGGTGTTCCATTTTCATTGTATGAAGTATCAAAATCTTTATTGAAGTTTACTGCAGAGAAAACCATTTCTGAGGCTTTGATTCCTTTGCTAGCCAAGTAGTTTTTTATTTTCTCTCTATCGCTGTCTAATGATGCATAAGCTTCTTTTAGCGTAAGACTCTTTTTAGAGAATGAACCACTCCAGACAATTAAATCCGAGACAAAATCTTTTTTCCCCAGACCAGTAACACTAATAGTATCATTGCTTTTATTTCTATTTTGGAATGCATTAGAAAACAAATAGGCAGAGATAATTACTGCTAAAGAAATAATAATAACATTTAAATTGTTTTTGAACATGGCATATAATTTTAAATTCAATCAAATATATCGAATTAATTGTGTTCATTTTTAACACAGGCTTATATTTTTCTCCTTTTGTCTTCGTTGTTTTTTTTCTACATTTACCAAACAAAATTCAAACAATGACTTTCGAAAACACACGTGAATTTGCACAAAAACTTGATTCACAAGATATATTGCATAAATACCAAGACGAATTTATTTTTCCTGAAGTAAATAATAAAAAGGTTATTTATTTTACAGGAAACTCTTTGGGATTACAGCCAAAGCGTACAAAATCCTATGTTGATGAAGTAATGGCAGATTGGGCAAATCTTGCTGTTGAAGGGCATTTTTATGCCGAAAAACCTTGGTGGGATTATCAGGAACGTTTTGCCAAACCACTTAGTAAAATTGTAGGTGCTTTGCCAAGCGAAGTTACTGTGATGAATACATTAACGGTTAACCTTCATTTATTGATGGTATCTTTTTACAGGCCAACTGCAACCAGATATAAAATTATTTGTGAGGAAAAAGCATTTCCTTCAGATCAGTATATGTTTCAGAGTCAAGTACATTTTCATGGTTATAAAACAGAAGATGCTATTGTAGAGATCAAGCGTCGCGAAGGAGAACACAATATTCGACTAGAAGATGTTTTGGCCAAAATTGAAGAAGTTGGAGATCAATTGGCTTTAGTCTTAATTGGTGGAGTGAATTATTATACAGGACAAGTTTTTGATATGAAAACCATTACTGCGGCTGGACAAAAAGCAGGAGCCAAAGTAGGTTGGGATTTAGCGCATGCAGCAGGAAATATAAAACTAGAATTGCACGATTGGAATGTCGATTTTGCTGCTTGGTGTAGTTATAAATACATGAACTCAGGACCAGGAAATGCATCTGGTTGTTTTGTACATGAAAAGCATCATAACAATCTCGATTTACCTCGTTTTGCTGGTTGGTGGGGACATAATAAGGAACGCCGTTTTAAGATGGAACCCAATTTTGACCCAGTTCATGGAGCAGATGGTTGGCAAATAAGTAATTTACCTGTGCTTTCTTTAGCACCATACTTAGCATCGGTAGAAATGTTTGATGAAGTAGGAATGGATGCTTTAATTGCAAAAAGAGATAAAATAACAGCTTATCTGGAGTTTATCTTACATGAAATAGATAAAGAAGTAAAAGGTAATTTTGAAGTTATTACTCCAGCTGATCCTAAGGAAAGAGCATCACAGTTGTCAGTGTTTTTGCATGGAGAAGGACGTAGCTTATTTGATTATTTAATGAAAAATGGAGTTATTACAGATTGGCGCGAACCTAATGTTATTCGTTTAGCTCCAGTTCCTTTGTATTGTTCTTTTGAAGATATGTTTGAGTTTGGACAAATTTTAAAAAGAGGAATTTTAGAATAGTCTAAACGTAAATAAATAAAATATTTTAAAGTCAGCTAATTCAGATTGTTATGAATTGGCTGACTTTTTTGCGTAGTTTAATTTTGTAACGATCTCTTAAAATTATGTAATTCCAGACAAAAGTTTAGGCTTTACTTTGTTATGTTATAAATACCTAAAATTTACAATCATGAAAACATTATATTTAGTATTATTTTCTTTTGCGATTATCTCGTGTCAGAATCAAGGGAAAATAGATATTCAAAAAGCCAAGCAAGCGAGTATTGACTCTATGAAAGTTGAAATTAATAAACAAAAAGTTATTGATTCAATGAAAACAGAGATGGCAAAAGTTCAAGAAGAAAAAGAGCAAGTTCAAGCCCAGGCAGAATTAGCACCTCAAAAAGTGGTTGTTGTAAATCAGCAAGCGCCAGCTGCTGCCGCACCAAAGAAAAAAGGATGGAGTTCGACCGCAAAAGGAGCTGTAATTGGGGCTGGAGTTGGAGCAGTTACAGGAGCAATTATCAGTAAGAAAAAAGGCGAAGGAGCAATAATAGGAGGATTAGCAGGTGCTGGTGTTGGTGCAGGAACTGGAGCAATTATAGATGGAAAAAAGAAAAAAGAATAGAGTAGACCGCTATTCTTCGAATAAATGTTAGTTATATTCAAATTAGAAAAACCACCTCAAATTAATTTTAGAGGTGGTTTTTTGCATAATAAAGAAATGTGGTATTATTGTCTTATGATGGAATAGCTATAGCAATAAGCTTAGTTCTATAATCATTAAATTGATTTTGAATTTCTACTTTATCATTCTTAAAATAAGAAGAAGCTGCAAGCAGATTTTCGTAATATGCAATTCCGCTTAAAAGATTGTCTCTAAAAGCTTGTAATTTTTTAGTTTGTGCAGCTGTTATTTCTGCCGAAATATTCTCAATATCTTTCTTAAAATAATCCAGATACATCTTTAATTCTTTTACGAATAAATTCGGACGATTTTTAACGCGTATAACCGACTTGTTTCCGTAAATGTGCTGTACCATATCGTTCAGAGATACTTCTTGATCAAAATAGGCCATATTTGGACCAGGGCATATAACAACACCTTGTGCTTGTCCTTTTATTTTAATATCGTTCTCTATATAAGATGCATTTGCGAGTCCTACACATAAACATGATTTTTCGGTAATAGCAGCTTTTGATCTTTCAAAAGATTCTGGCGAAATAGTATCTTTTATAGTTTCTAATTCGGCTAATTTTAAATCTTGGTATTTTTTTGAAGCCGAACAAGTTCCTTTGGGATCATATTCTTTGCTTAACGCCAAAAATTTCTTCGGGCAAGAACTTCCTGCTTTATTATCGTGAATACGTTTTTGTTTCAGGATTTCGTTAGAGGTTCCTCTTAAGGTATTAAACGGTACGCCTAAAGGAGAAATATGACTTAAATATAAATCCTCTTCTTGAGCTTTCATTAATAAGTTACGAGTAGGCTGATCTACAGATGTCGCTTCTGGAACTAGTAAAAAAGGAGTTCCCCAACCTACAGAATCTACACTGTAGTTATCTAATAAAAACTCGTGTTCTTCGGCAGTTCCTACACCACCTTGTATGGTAATTTTAAGAGGTAAAGGATTTTCGGGAACTAGAAATTGTTTTTGCTGTAACGCTTTTACCATTAAATCATGAGCAGATTGAATCAATTGATCTTTTTTCTGCTTAAATTCTTCTAAGATAGGACCTAATAATAAACCTTCGGTAGCAAATGCATGTCCGCCACAGTTTAATCCTGATTCAATACGATACTCAGATACCCAAAGTCCCTTTTTTGCTAAAAAGTTACCTTGAATCATGGCAGATCTAAAATCACTTACTTTTAGTATAATTTTCTTTTTAAGCTCATTATTACTGTTTGGAAAAAAGTCTGGAAAATTCTCAAAGTAACTATATAGTCTAGGATTCATTCCGGCAGAAAGAACTAAAGAAGATTCTAGATTACTGTTTGCAAAACCTCGAAGAGCTGCATGAGCATCATTAAATTCAATAGGTAATTGTTCGTCTTTGATAAAGTTATCTTTATCAAGTTTTGTCATAATATTTACATCAATTGCTCCTGCAGAAAGATGTGATTCGATATAATTTTGGATGTTTTCTTTAAACGAAATACCATCTTCCATTAAGTTTAAAAAACCTTTTTTTATCTCAGAACTATTAGGCAGCATCGAGATATAGTTTTCCAGTGCTTGTTTGCTCTCAGATAATTCGGTTTTAAAATTTTCAAATTTTTGTTTTACGATTTTATCTACTAAGTTTAAGTAGGTTGTAATACGTTTGGCTCTGTAATCGTGAATTTTTTGGCTTATTTCCTGATAAGAAGAATTGAATTTTTCAGAATAAAAAGCGGTCATCTTTTCAATTAACTCATCATCTGCAATCGAGATTACCGATGAAATACCATATTTAGCTACTCGAATCGGGCTGTCAATAGTATAAGCGAGTCCCATTACAGGGATATGAAAAGAGTGTATGGGGTTTTTTGTCATTTGAGATTATTATAAAATTTAATAAATGACAAATGTTGTAAAATCATTCTATAAAAAAACTGATATATATCATGTTTATAGCGGATTAAGTTTGTTTTTTGGTGTGGTTAAATTAAAATTTTCTTAAAAGATTCAGCTATACTTCTCCATAAAAAATTATAAAAAGACTTTTCCTGAATTCGTTCTAATTCTATTTCAGTTTTTTTAGCTTCATTATCAGAGTCTTTTTTAAGGATTAAATTAGCTAAAGAAGTTTTTAATTTTGCCTCTTTTTCAGGATCTTTCTTTTTGTATAAAGTAACTTTTAAGTCCTTGTATTTTAAGCTTGCATTTCCTGTAGCCTTTTTGTCGTTTCCAGTAATATCAAAATGGTAATCATCAAAAGTTCCTTTAAACGAAGTATTAGTATATGGTTTTGTGAAAGCATACATGGCCTGAACATCAAATTTGGCAATACTCCCTTTTATACGGAAACCATCGTTTTTGTCTAGTACATTTAATGTCCAATGCACTTTTAAAGGAGAGTTTTTCATAAAAAAGCAATTGATTTTAATATCTAAATCAGGTGCTTTTTTTAATCCAAAACCACTTTGCAGATTTGTAGCGTTTAAGTTAAAACGACTGAAAGTTAATATTGCAGGTCCTTTCTGGAAATTGATTTCTTCTTCATATACTAATTTTGAATTTCGGATAGAAAGGGTGTCAATTTTTAGTGGAAACGGAATCTTTCGGAGTAATGCATTATACAATGGTTTTTTACTTAAATCATCTGCGGGTATTTTATTTCGATAGATATTTGCATCTAAATCATCAAAAATAATAGAATTTGCATTAAAGAAAAACACATCATTTTTAAATCCCCAATTCATCGAATTGATATTTATATCAGTTGCCTTTATGGTAAAAAGATCTTTTTCTTTAGCTAATTTTTGTACAAATTGATGGCGAGAATATAAAGGTATGTAACTGAAGTTTTTTACTTTTAAAGAATGATTATTAGTTGTTATTTGCGAAGCATTAATGGTGTAAAACTGGTTTGGCTTGTAATATATACTATCACAATTTAGAGCGTATTTTTGATATGAAAAAGGGATTTTCTGTTTAAGAATTTCATCATTAATAACAATTCCTTCTAATACAATAGCGATATTTCGAGTGTATAAAATAGGCTTATTTGTTTTGGTAGACATGATGTCTAAACTTGCTTCGTTGAGATAAATATTAGAAACAACAATAATTTTCTGGAAAGGTTCAATTACTTGTGTACGAATACTATTGCTGTTGTCAATTGCATTTTCATCTTTTTTATACAAGATTACTCGCGCATGATCTATGGTGATGCTTTTTGCACGTAACACATCATTAAAGACAAGATTCCAGATGCTGAAATCATTTATGGCAACTGTTTTTATTTTAGAATAAATCCCAATTTTAGTAGTATCGTTTTTTGGTGCATTTTTAGGATTAATAACAATATTGGATGCATAAATATCTGCTGCCCAAAGATCGATTTTTATTGTTTCGTATGTAATTTGATACGGCGTTTTATTATTGTCCTGAATGATTTTTGGGAGTTGTTTTTTTACCCAAAAATTTAGCCCAGTATTTATTAAAAACAAGAGGGCTAAAAACGAAATGATTCCTATGATTATTTTTTTATTTAAAGACATTTAGTGCATATTTTATTTTAAATATATAAATTTAAAGACTTAAAAGGAATAACTTTTGGATACAATTGTGATTTTGATAACAATACATTTCATTAAAATATTTATTTATACAATTTAGAAACATGAAAAAAATCAAAAAAATACTGCTTGTTTTGTTCTTGATACTTGTTGTTTTAGGAATCGGTTTATGTACTTATATTTTTCATTTAAAACCGAAATATGAAGGAGAAGTAAAACTGAAAAACATTCAAAAAGAGACAACGGTATATTTTGATGATTTTGGAGTGCCACATATTTATGCAAATTCACAAAAAGAAGCCATGACAGTTTTGGGTTATGTACATGCTCAGGATCGTTTGTGGCAAATGGAGTTGATGCGTCGTATTGCATCAGGGAGATTGTCGGAAATTTTTGGTTCGGTAATGCTAAAGAACGATAAGTTCTTTTCGGGATTAGGAATAGAAGAAGCTTCGGCGAAAGCAATTGCGCAATTGGATAAAAATAGCCCGAGTTATCAATTAACGATGGCTTATCTGGACGGAATTAATCAATATTTGGAAGAAGGTGTTACGCCAATAGAATTTCAGTTGGTTGGAGTGAAAAAAGAAAAATTTACGATAAAAGATGTTTATAATATTTTTGGATATATGTCTTTTAGTTTTGCAATGGCACAAAAGACAGATCCTTTAATGACTGATATTCGTAATAAATACGGAAATGAATATTTAAAAGATTTCGGTTTAAATGGAGAATTTAATACGACTCAGATAAAAAATGCAAAAGAGAATCCAGAAGAATTTGCAGTGATTTCAAAATCTGTTGCTTCGCTTCTTGAAAAATCTCCAATTCCTCCTTTTATAGGAAGTAATAGTTGGGTGGTTTCTCCTCAGAAAACGAAAAGCGGAAAGGTTATTTTTGCTAATGATCCGCATATCGGATTTTCGCAACCAGGAACTTGGTATGAGGCACATTTGATAACTCCGGATTTTGAATTATATGGTTGTTATCTTGCGGGAACGCCATATCCTTTATTAGGTCATAATCGTGATTACGCTTATGGATTAACAATGTTCGAAAATGATGATATCGATTTTTATCAAGAAGAAAATAAATCGGGAGATGCTAATGAATATAAAACGCCAAATGGTTTTGAAAAATACGAAACCAGAAAGAAGGTTATAAAGGTTAAAGATTCATCGGATGTTATTGTAGATGTAAAAATAAGCCGTCATGGTCCTGTTATGAATGGCTTGATCGAAGATTTAAAGAATAGTAATAAACCTATTGCAATGTCTTGGGTTTATACGCAACAGCCTATAAAAATTCTAGATGCTGTTTACGGACTTTCGCATGCAAAGAATAAAAATGATTTTAAGAAAGCAGTTTCACTAGTTGCTGCTCCGGGCTTAAATGTAATGTATGGTGATGCAAAAGGGAATGTAGGATGGTGGGCAACCGGAACTTTATATAAGCATAATAAAGGTGTAAATCCTAATTTTATTCTGGATGGTGCAAGTGGTAAAGATGATATTGCCGAATATTTGGATTTCTCCAAAAATCCATCGGCAGAAAACCCAAAATGGGGTTATGTATATTCGGCCAATAATCAGCCAGAAGCCATCGATGGGTTTTTATATCCTGGATATTATTTGCCAGAAGATCGTGCTAAAAGAATTACGCAATTGCTTGATGCAAAATCTGATTGGGATAAAGAAGCGATTAGTAAAATGATTTTTGATAATACATCTCCAGTTGCTCCAACGGTGGTTCAGAATTTACTTTTGAATGTAAAAAATGAATCGCTTACGGCAAATGAAAAACAGGCATTATCTATTCTTAAGGATTGGAAAGGAACTAATAATCTGGAAGATGTTGCGCCTACGATTTACAATAAATGGGTGTATGCGTATTTAAAAAACACTTTTGAAGATGAATTGAGAGAGGAAAATTTTAAAAATTTCTTAGAAACACATCTTGTAAAACAAATTATAGCGAAACAAATACAAAACGAAAACTCGGTTTGGTGGGACAATATATTGACGAAAAATGTAAAAGAAACTAAGAAAGATATTTTAACAAAATCATTTCATGAAGCAATTTCGGGACTTGAGAAGCAATTAGGGAATACGGTTCAAGACTGGAAATGGGAGAAAGTACATACTGTAGAGTATCATCATCCTTTAGGACAAGTGGCTGCTTTAAGAGGAATCTTTAATGCTGGACCTTTTGCGGTTTCTGGCTCAACTGAAGTAATCAATAATCAGTTTTTTGATTTTACTGATAAAGGAGTTTATAATGTAAAAGGCGGACCATCGACAAGAAGGATTATTGACTTCTCGGATATAGAAAATAGTTGGAGTATTTTGCCAACAGGACAATCTGGGAATCCATTTAGTAAACATTATAAGGATCAAGCCGAGCTTTATAATGCAGGAAAGTTCCGAAAAATGAAATTAAATAAGGAGGAGATTGTTAAAACTTCGACTAAACTGGTTTTTAAACCAAGATAGAAAATGGAAGGTTTTATATCTGGATTTATTTCATTATCTAACTGATTGCGTGAAGGATTGAAGTAAAAATCCTTTTTTGAGGAACGAAAAAAAGATTGTAGCGAAAAGCCTGACCCGACCTTTTTGGGAGGGGCACGCCCAAATATTTCTTTGATTTATAGCCTATTCTATAGATTATATACTTATTTTTACGAGCGTATAATCACATTTTTTTTTGATGCAAACTCCACTTAAAATTGCTATTGTAGGTTCTGGATTGGTTGGCTCATTGTTGGCAATTTATCTTAAAAAGGAAGGTCATGAAGTTCATGTTTATGATCGAAGCCCAGATATTCGTAAAATTAATTTTTCGGGACGATCGATAAATTTGGCAATGTCTAATCGAGGCTGGAAAGCACTAGATGGTGTTGGTGTAGGAGATGCTGTTCGAGAAATTGCTATTCCGATGGATAAGCGAGCCATACATTTGGTTGATAAACTTAATTTTCAGAATTACGGACAAGAAGGCGAAAGTATTTATTCGATTTCGAGAGGAACCTTAAATCGTAAAATGATTGATTTGGCAGAAAATGCCGGAGCGGATTTTTTCTTTGAGCAAAAAATATGGGATGTAACTTTAAGCGATGCTACATTACATATTGGTGATACGGAAAGAGGGGAGTGGGAAGAGAAAAAATACGATATGGTTTTTGGAGCCGATGGTGCTTTTTCAAGAATTCGTCATCGTATGCAACGCCAAAGCATGTTTAATTATTCGCAGGAATTCTTGAATATGGGATATAAGGAATTAAATATTCCGGCAAATCCTAATGCTACTCATAAACTAGATAAAAACTCATTTCATATTTGGCCACGTGGGGAATATATGCTTATTGCATTGCCTAACTTGGATGGTAGTTTTACGTGTACTTTGTTTATGCCTTTTGAAGGAGAAAATTCTTTTGATTCGCTAACAGATAGAAAACAGGTTGAAGACTTTTTTGAGAAAAACTTCCCGGATTCTATTGAGGTTATACCAAAATTAGCCGAAGATTTCTTTAATAATCCTACAAGTACATTGGTAACTATGAAATGTTTTCCTTGGACTTATAGTGATAAGATTGCTTTAATTGGCGATGCATGTCATGCTATTGTTCCTTTTTATGGACAAGGGATGAATGCTGGTTTTGAAGATATCACGGTTTTATATGAGATGATTCTTAAATATGGAGATGATTGGAAAAAGATTTTCTCTGAGTATGAAATTTCTCGTAAACCAAATGCAGATGCAATTGCAGAACTTTCGTATCGCAATTTTATGGAAATGAGTACGAAAACGGCTGATGAAAAATTCTTGTTACAAAAAAAGATAGAAAAAGCTTTTTCAGATAAACATCCAGATAAATGGATTCCGCTTTATAGTCGTGTTACTTTTAGTGATCGCCCTTATGCCGAAGCATTGGCAATAGGAGATTTTCAGAATACGATTATGGAAGAGGTTTTAAGAATGGAAAATATAGAAGCTATTTGGGATAGTCCAGTTGTTGAAAATAAGATCCTTGATTTATTAAAATAAGATATAGTTAGATATATAAATGAAGAAACCCTTTTAATGTTATATTAAAAGGGTTTCTTCATTTTTAGAATTTACTTCTTGAACATTTTTGATAAAACGCCAAATACACCTCTTATAAAAGTAGCACTGGTTACTACTTTTAGTACTGATTTGCCAACTACGCTTGCAGTACTTGGTTCATTACTCGTTTTCTGAGAAGTTTTCTCTTCTTGTCGAGAAGAAGCTTCTTGTTCGGCATCGCTAATTTTCTTGGTTAATATTTCGTAAGCACTTTCACGGTCGATTACCTCGCTATATTTTTTAACCAATTTTGATTTCTGGTTGATTTCCTGAATTTCACTTTCTGTTAATACATCCATTCTACTCATTGGTGCTCGCATCATAGTGGCTACTAATGGTGTTGGAACTCCTTTTTCATTTAAGGCTGTAACCAGAGCTTCTCCTATACCTAAACTTGTAAGCAGCTCATCTGTCTTGTAATATTTAGATGTAGGGTAGTTGTCGGCAGTTTTCTTGATGGCTTGCCTGTCATTTGCTGTAAAAGCTCTTAAAGCATGCTGAATCTTTAAACCTAACTGTGCTAAAACTCCACTTGGTACATCCATTGGGTTTTGAGTTACAAAATAAACTCCAACTCCTTTTGAACGAATAAGTTTTACAATAGTTTCAATTTGCTCTAGCAATACTTTACTAGCTTCGTTGAAAATTAAGTGCGCTTCGTCTATAAAAATGACTAATTCAGGTTGGTCAACATCTCCCTTTTCGGGCATTTGTTGGTATATTTCGGCAAGTAAACTCAACATAAAAGTCGAGAATAATTTAGGTTTATCCTGAATATCCGTTAAGCGAATGATATTTACGTATCCTTTTCCGTTTTCGTCGATGCGCATTAAGTCATCAATTTCAAATGATAATTCACCAAAAAAGATATCTGCTCCTTGTTGTTCCAGTTCGATTATTTTTCGGAGAATTGTTCCAGTTGTGGCTGTAGATATCTTGCCGTAGCTGGCTGCGATTTCATCTTTTCCTTCTTCGGTAATATAATTAATGACCTTTTTAATGTCCTTTAAGTCTAATAAAGGCATTTTATTATCGTCACAATATTTAAAAATTACCGAAATAACACCCGATTGAGTATCATTTAAACCTAATATTCTAGAGAATAAAACAGGTCCAAATTCTGAAACTGTAGCACGTAATCTAACTCCGCTTTGTTCAGAAAGAGACATTAATTCTACAGGAAATTGGGATATATTATAAGGTATATCGATTTTTGCATGACGTTCGGTAATAAAAGACTTTTCTTCACCTTCTTTGGCAATACCACTAAAATCTCCCTTAATATCCATCATTAAAACAGGGATTCCTGCTAATGAAAGTTGCTCAGATAGTACCTGAATCGTCTTAGTTTTTCCAGTTCCAGTCGCTCCAGCTATTAATCCGTGACGGTTTAATGTTTTTAATGGGATTTTTACGTGTGCATTTAGAGGTTCCCCATCGAAAATTGCTCCACCAAGAATAATACTTTCCCCTTTGGTTTGATAACCGTCATTTATACTTTGAATAAATTCGTCTTTTTGGCTCATATTTATGTAACATTAATTCAGTTGCAAGGTATAGATTTTTTCTTAAAACGTTTAATTTAGCTATGTTAGCGTAAAAAAAAACTAATTTTGTTAAAAATAATAATAAAAAATATTTTCTTAACACATTATGAAGATTTTGAGAGATTGCATTGCTTTTTACTAAATCGTTGTAAATTTTATCATAAATAATTATTTTTTTACTTCGATTTTATTTAAAATACAATTAATTCAATTAGATATTTTTTGTTTTAAGGTTAAATTAATTGGAATTAAATTGAAAAAAGTTTTTTTATTTAAACTAAAAATATAAATTTGCTGCACTACAAGTTTATTATAACTAAAAAATAAAAATTATTTAAAACTATTAAAATTAAAAAAAATGGCAAACGTTAAAGTTAAAAAGGAAAGTACTTCAAATGGCGGAGGAATGGTGTCAGGATTGATTATTGCAGCATGTATTTTTGTGGGTTGGTGTATTTGGAATTTCCTAATGGGTTCTCCATCGAATTTTGAAGGTGGTACAGTTGAAGGGCACCCGTTGAATATATTAGGTATGGTTTACCATGGAGGTATTATCGTTCCTGTTTTGTTAGGTATGTTATTAATGGTTATCGTATTTTCTATTGAAAGATTTACAGTTATCTCTAAAGCTGCTGGAAAAGCAAACTTAGATAAATTCATGAAAAGTGTACAAGGAAGCATTAAAGAAGGAAACATTGATGCAGCTATCGCTTCTTGTGACAAACAACAAGGTTCAGTTGCAAATGCAATTAAATCAGCTTTAATTAAATATCAAGAAGTTAAAAAAGAAGGTTTCAACAGTGAAGAAGCTTCTGAAACTATCCACAAAGAAATCGAAGAGATTACTTCATTAGAAATGCCAATGTTAGAGAAAAACATGACAATCATTTCTTCATTAGTATCTTTAGGTACATTAGGAGGATTGTTAGGAACAGTATCTGGTATGATTAAAGCATTTAGCGCGTTAGCTTCTACAGGTTCTCCTGACCAAGCTGCACTTGCAAATGGTATTTCTGAGGCACTTGTAAATACTGCAACTGGTATTAGTACTTCTATCTTTGCTATTATTGCTTACAACTTCTTTACATCTAAAATTGATGATTTAACTTATTCTATTGACGAAGCAGGTACTACAATCGTAAATACTTACAGACACTTTAGAGGAAGTTTAAAACAATAAATAATTTTTTAGCATGATTATTGTGCTAAATTTAAAATAAAAGATAATGGCAAAAATAAAAATGAAAAAAAAGTCAACGTCTACGGACATGACTGCCATGTGTGATGTTGCATTTCTTTTGTTGACATTCTTTATTTTGACTGCTACTGCAAAAGTGCCTGAGGCACTTCCTGTAGACACGCCTTCATCTACTGTACAAACTAAATTACCTGAAACGGATTTAGCTACACTTACAATAGGAAAAGGAAAAGTATTTTTTGATTTAAAAGGAAGAGAAGTTCGTAAAAGAACTTTGGAGCTAATGGGTGAGAAATACGGTGTTGCTTTTTCTGACAATGATAAAACTGAATTTGCTCTAATGGAAGGATTTGGAGTTCCAATTACAAGTTTAAAGCAAATCATTGACATGAAAGCGGCTGATAGAAGTAAAGCTGATCAACCTGGTATTCCTAAAGATTCTTTAGATAATCAGTTAAAAGAATGGATTTACAATGCGCGTATTGCAAATATTGAAATTGCTGATAAAGAATTACAATTTGCGATAAAAGGTGATGCTAAAGAAGAGTATCCTGCGATTCATAAAGTAATGGACATCTTGCAAGATCAAAAAATCAATACCTTTAGCTTAGTTACTGGTTTGAGAGGAAAAGACTTTTAATTAAAAAACATACACTAAAATGGCTGAATTAAATACCGACGGCGGTGGAGGCGGAAAAGGTGGTAAAGTAAGAAGTAAAAAGCAAAACTCAAAAGTAGATTTAACTGCAATGGTGGATTTAGCTTTCTTACTAATCACATTCTTTATGCTTACCACAACGTTGTCAAAGCCTCAATCGATGAACTTGGGGTTGCCAGATAAAGAGGAAAAAGACCAGGATCAAAAAATCAAGGTTGATGAAAATCGTACTATGACTTTGTTGTTGGGACCTGATAATAAATTAACTTATTACATGGGATTGTTAGCAACTCCTATCGCTGGACCTAAAGATATTGCTTATGGGAAAGACGGGATCCGTAAAGAATTAGTAAGCAGAAAAAAATCTGTTTTAGAATATTCTGCAGGAATTGGGAAACCAAAAAACGGAATTATCGTAATTATAAAACCTACGAAAAAATCTAGTTACCGTAATTTGGTTGATATCTTGGATGAAATGGCTATTACTGGAGTGGAAACCTATGCAATCGTTAATGATTTCACACCAGAGGAAACAAAATTGGTAGAGAAAAAATAAGAGCAATCTTATCTTTTAACACCCTAATAATCAAGAAAAATGAAATTAGATATTATAAAAAACCAGTGGCTTGATATCGTATTCGAAGGGCGTAATAAGATATATGGTGCATATGAGTTAAGAAAATCTAACACAAAAACTACGGTAAGAGCACTTATCGTTGGGTCAGTTATTTTTTCAATTGCTGTTGCTGCGCCAGTTATTGCAAGCCTTTTGCCAGATTCTAAAGCAGATGAGGCAAGTAAGGATATTAAGATTACCACTGTAAAATTACCACCTAAAAAAGAGGAGGTAAAACCAAATCTTCCGCCTCCACCACCTCCACCTCCAAAAGTGGATCAAGTGAAGTTCGTGAAGCCAGTTGTAGCAAAAGCTGATGAAGTAACTGAAGAGCCGCCAAAATTAGTGGAGCTTAAAGAGAAAAAAATTGGTGCTGAAACTATTAAAGGAGATCCTGATGCAGTATTAACTGTTGAGCCAGTAGGTACAGGAACAGCTGCAGTAGTAGAAGAAGATACACAAATTTACAACACAGCAGGTATCGAAGTAAAACCTGAATTCCCTGGAGGGATTGAAAAATTCTACAAATTTGTAGGTAATAACTATAAAACTCCAGAAGAAGAAGGATTGAAAGGTAAAGTATATGTTACTTTCGTAGTTGAAAAAGATGGATCGTTAACAGATATTAAAGTTTTAAGAGATATTGGTTATGGAACAGGAACCGAAGCTATTAGAGTTTTAAAGAAATGTCCAAAATGGAATCCAGGTGAGCAAAATGGTAAAAAAGTTAGGGTATTATACTCTCTTCCTATTACTATTCAATCTGCAGACTAATGTTGAAGAAACTGCTTGATAATATTAAGAAGAAATCGCTAAAAGAGCGATTTCTTCTTGTTTTAGGAATGTTCTTCTTTCTAATGTATTTTGTAATAGGTTTAGTAATTATTTTTTGGAAAGCTTTACCAATTGCAATGGAATTTAAATATAGAGTTGCTTTTGGTATATTATTAATCGTATATTCGTTTATAAGATTTGTGAGGTTTTTTAATTCAAACACTGATTAGTTATGCTAAAGAATAGTAAAGTTTTGTTTTTAGTATTGTTTGGTTTATTGTTTATTACTTGTAATCAGAAAGATAAAAGTAAAGTAGACAAAGAATCAATACTAAAAGGATCTATGGATATTACTGTAGATGAAACGTTGGTTCCTATTGTTGAGGATCAGGTGCTTATTTTTGAAAGCACTTATGATGCAAAAATTGCTATAAAGCCAAAATCAGAAGCGGAACTTATTAATGATTTACTAAATCAAAAAGCTACTGTTGCTTTTACAGCAAGAGATTTGACAAAAGAAGAGAGAGAAGTTTTTAATAAAAAGAAAATTGCCCCTAGAGTAACGCCAGTTGCTACAGATGCAATTGCATTTATTTCAAACAAAGACAATAATGATACTTTAATTGCGTTGAAAACAGTGATTAATTTAATGCAAGGTAAACCCGAAGCAAGTATCAAAGGATTAGTTTTTGATAATCCAAACTCTAGTACAGTGCGCTATTTAAAAACTTTGGCAGGAACTAAAGATATTCCTAAAGAAGGAGTTTTTTCATTTAAAACAAATGAAGAAGTAATTAAATTTGTATCTGAGAATAAAGGAATGGTAGGAGTTGTAGGAGTAAATTGGTTGTCACAACCATCTCCTAAAATGAAAGATTTTGTTGCTAAAGTTAATGTATTGAGCGTAAAAGGTCTTACTAGTAATAAATTTGTTGCTCCAACTCAAAACAATATAGCAGAGGGTACTTATCCTTTGGCACGTGATTTGTATATTATCAATTGTCAAGGATACTCAGGATTAGGTATTGGGTTTGCTTCTTTTGTAGGAGGCGATATTGGACAAAGAATAGTTTTAAAATCTGGATTGTTACCAATACGTGTTCCTGGAAGAAAACTCAATGTTAGAAGTGAAATTATTAACGAAAAAGAATAAATTAATTACAACAGAGATGAATAAATTTAAAATTTTTAGTGTTGCGTTAATGGCTACAGCTGCTGGAACTTATGCACAAGACATAAGTCAAGCTAAAAAAGCTATCGATGCAGAGCAATTTGAAAAAGCAAAATCAGTTTTACAATCAATTATAAAAGCAAAACCAACTGATGGTGAAGCTCCATTTATATTGGGTAATATTTATTTAAGTCAACAAGTTGCTGACTCTGCAAAAATATATTACCTTAATAGTACAGCTGCATCTAGCCGTGCTAATCTTGGTTATATTGGTTTAGGTCAATTAGATTTAGATAATAAAAATACAACTGCAGCTCAGGCTAATTTTGCTTCAGCTATAAAGCCAATGAAAAGAAAAGATGTAGAGGAATTTATCTATATCGGTAAAGCATACATGAATTCTGTTAATCCAGATTACAAAAGTGCTATAACTTCTTTAAATCGTGCGGTAGCAGTAGATCCACAAAATGCTCAAGTACTTTTAGCACTTGGAGATGCATATTATGGAGACAACAATCAAAACGAAGCTTACAAATCATATCGTAATGCATTCCAAGCAGATCCAACATTGTTGAGAGCAAAAATGCAACTAGGAGTATTATTAAAAGGAGCTAAATCTTACGATGAAGCTATTAAATCTTTTAATGAAGTTATTGCATTAGATCCTAATTATGGTCCTGTTTACAGAGAATTAGCTGAAACATATTACAAATGGGGAAGAAACAAGCCTTCTAAGTCAGAAGAGAATATGCAAAAAGCTATTACTAGCTATGAAAAATATTTAACGCTTACGGATTATTCTATACATTCAAGAATGCGTCATGCAGACTTTTTAATTCTTGTAAAAGATTATAAAGCTTTAGAAGTTGAGGCAAACAAAATGATCGAATTGGATAAAGTAAACCCTAGAATCTTCAGATATTTAGGATATGCTGCATATGAAAATGGTAATGTAGATGTTGCTATCAAATCATTAGAGGATTATGTGAAAAATCCTAAAAATAAAATTATTGCAAAAGATTATTTGTATTTAGGTTTTGCTAAAATCAAAAAAGGAACAAATGCTGAAGGTACTTCAGTTGATCCAGCTGCATTCGAAGCAGGTTTGGTAGAGATTAGAAAAGCTATCGCAATGGAGCCTTTAGCGGTTCAGGATTTAGGTGATCTTGGAAAAGTATTGTTTGGTAAAAAATTATACAAAGAATCAGGAGCACTTTTTGAATTTGGTACAAAAGTTCCTGAGTCTGCAACTTATTTAGATGATAATATTTATTATGGTTTGTCTATCTACTATGATAACAACAAAGCTAATACTAAGCCAGATGCAATTGCTTTACAAAAAGCAGATGCTGCATTTGTAAATGTAATTACAGCTTCACCAACTTATCAAGAGGCTTACCTTTATAGAGCAAGAACAAACAGATTGCTTGAGAATGATGAGGCAATGACTAAAAACTACGAAGATTATATTGCAAAATCTACTGAAAAAGGAGCTGAAGAAATTGCTAAACCAGCAGTTAAAGCTAAATTCGTAGAGGCTTACAATAACATCGCAGCAAGTTATGCAAATACAGATAAAGCGAAAGCAATTGAGTATTTCAACAAAACTTTAGCATTGGATCCTACTAATGCTTATGCTACACAATCTTTGAATACTTTAAAATAATATAAAGATTCTTAGTATTTTAAAACCGATAGTTCTTTGAATTATCGGTTTTTTTATTGTTCCATTTTTTATTGACTATCTTTGCACTTTAAAATTTAGTAATGTTATCAAAAGAAATACAATTAGAAGTAAATAAAGGTGCAATGTTACCCTTAATGGAAGAGTTTTACACGATTCAGGGAGAAGGATTTCATACAGGTACAGCAGCTTATTTTATCCGTATTGGAGGGTGTGATGTAGGTTGTCATTGGTGTGATGTTAAAGAAAGTTGGAATGCAGAATTGCATCCGCCTACAAGTGTTGATTTAATTGTAAATAATGCAAGTAAATATGCTGATACAGTTGTTGTTACAGGTGGAGAGCCATTAACATGGGATATGACTGTACTTACGACAGAATTAAAAAATAAAAATCTAAAAGTCCATATCGAAACCTCAGGAGCTTATCCGCTTACAGGAACGTGGGATTGGATTTGTCTTTCTCCAAAAAAGAATAAATTGCCAACGCAAACAGTTTATGATAATGCACATGAATTAAAAGTAATTATTTACAATAAGCATGATTTTATCTTTGCCGAAGAACAAGCCGAACTAGTAAACGGAAAAGCAATATTGTTTCTTCAGCCGGAATGGAGTAAAAAAGAAGAAATGACTCCTCTTATTGTAGAGTATGTCATGAATAATCCGAAATGGAGAGTATCACTTCAAACACATAAATATTTGAATATTCCTTAATCAAGGATATTTATATGTTACAAAAACCAAAGCCTCTTCATGTATGAAGAGGCTTTGGTTTTTGTCGCTAATTATGTATGATAACCAATATGTATAAATAGTATACAAGCTGTGTAAAATGTTTTCATTTTGAGTTTAGCTAGGAAAACAAATATAATTACCATCCCTTGCGTTTCTTCAGAGCTGTAATGTGAGCTAAATGATGATTACCGTGCCAGGCATACGTTCCTATCATTTGCTTGATAGAAACTATAGAATTATTTTCGGGGTGAATAAAAGTTTTTTCAAGTTCTGCTTGAGATAAGCTTTTCATGATGTATCCTAAACGAAAATGCAAACCATCCAGTAAAGACAAAGTTGGTTGTATAGGCATTGTCAAATTATCGGGTAATTCAGCCCAAAGGTCCTCGTGGTAAGCTTTTATTATTGGTTTGTCCTCAGTCAAAGCCCATTTTATTCGTATAAAACAATTCATATGGCTTTCGGCGCAATGATGAATGAGTTGTCTTGCCGTCCAACCTTCCGGTCGATAAGGAGTGTCAAGTTGTTCGTTGGATAAATTAATCACTTCTTTTTTTAGTCTTTCGGGGAAAGAAGAGATTTCTTCAATTTTATTTAAAATATAATCAGGAGAATAATTTTCAGGAGCTATAAATTTTCCGATAGGATATTTTAATTTTTCTAAATCTAAATTTTCCATGTTATGAGTTTTACTTTTTAAATAGAAAGTTTGGCTAAATAATCATAATGTTCGCCTTCTAAAACAAGTTCACATTTAAAACCATTAGCGACAGCTGCATTTTGGAGTGTATTGTAATCTAAGTATAACCAGTCAAAAGCAGATTCTTTATCGCCTTTGTAAGATATATTAAAAACGAGTTCACCGTAATATTCAGTATCCGATGGAATCCATTTTCCTCCATCTTCATCTTCATCAAACATATATATAATGTCCGAGCTATCTAGTAAGATTTGTCCACCAGGATTTAAAAGGGATTTTAGCTTTGATAAAAATTTATTGCAATTTTGAAGTTTTCCAAAAATGCCAACACCATTCATTAATAATATAATTGTATCATATTTTTCGCCATCTATAGTTAGTACATCTTGTGTTTTGGCATTTTTTACACCACGGAGATTGCAGGTTTCAATTGCTTTTTCCGAAATATCTATAGCGGTTACGTCTAATTTTCTTTCGTTCTGTAAATACAAACTATGACTTCCTGCTCCGCAGCCTACATCTAGTGTTTTTCCTTTGGCAAGTTCTAATGCTTTTTGCTCCAGTTTTGGCATCTCTTTAAAAGAGCGAAACAAATAAGCAACGCTCATTTCGTCAGCTTCAGAAATAGTGGTTTCGGTAATTAAATCCTCAGGCGAATTGTTGGTCTGGAAATCTAGCATTGCTTTCCCAAAAAGGTCTTTCATTGTATTTTAGTTCAAAGTTTAAGGTTTCAAGTTTAAAGTTGTTTAATTTTGCAAATCAACTTTAAAAATTAAACTTGAAAGAAATTTTAAACAACTTAAATAAGTTAGCCAAAGATAAGCATATCGAAAACAAAAAGTATTTCGATAAGCTTAAAAAGAAACAACCTAAGAATTTAGATTATGTAATGCAAGAATTGCATGACGCAGAATTCAAAAAAACAGATTGCTTAAAATGTGCTAACTGTTGTAAAACGACAGGGCCATTATTTACGGATGCTGATATCGAGCGTATCTCAAAACATTTGCGACAAAAGCCGCAACAGTTCATCGAGCAATACTTGCGTATAGATGAAGATAAAGATTATGTTCTGCAAAGTGTTCCGTGTACATTCCTGGATAATGAAAATTATTGTATGATTTACGATGTACGCCCAAAAGCCTGCCGTGAGTTCCCGCATACAGATCGTAAAAAATTCCAGCAAATTTCTGATTTAACGCTTAAAAACGTTGCAATGTGTCCAGCGGCATTTAATATTGTCGAAGCAATGAAAAAGCGTTTACCTTTATAAGAGGCTATTTAGGCTTAAATATTTCGTAATTGTTTTTACGAGTAATTTATGTTTGTTTATTAAACCGTATTTTTGAACATATTATAAGACAACCCTATCAATTTTGAATCTAGAATATTTTATAGCCAAAAGACTTATTACTGCAAAGGATTATAAAAGCAGTATATCAGCACCAATTATAAAAATTGCAATCTCGGCTATTGCAATCGGAATAATAATGATGTTGGTTTCAGTAGCAACCGGAATTGGATTGCAACAAAAAATCCGCGAAAAAGTCTCCGCTTTTAATGGTCAGGTAATTATTTCTAATTACGATAATAACCAATCCGAGGTAACGTTAAGTCCGATTTCCAAAAAGCAAGACTTTTATCCTAAGTTTACTTCTGTTCCAGAGGTAAGTCATATTCAGGCAATAGCCAGTAAAGCTGGAATAATAAGAACTGAAACTGCTTTCGAAGGAATAATATTCAAAGGAGTTGGTGCCGATTATGATTGGAATAATATAAAAGAGTATTTAGTCGACGGGAGGCTTCCGGATTATTCCAAAGCAATTAATCAAGAAGTGTTATTATCGAGATTTCTTGCAGATAGATTAAATCTAAAAGTAGGAGATGAGTTTAATACCTTCTTTATAAAAGAAGATCAGAATAAATTACCAAATGTTCGCCGATTCAAAATTGCAGGAATCTTCAATTCAGGATTTCAGGATTTCGATGCTAGCTATATAATAGGAGATATTCGCCATATACAACGTATTAATAAATGGGCTCCAAACGAAGTTGGAGCATTTGAGGTTTTCTTAAAAGACTTTGATAATATAAAAACGACAGGAGACGAAATCTATCAGCAAACATCATCAACGCTAGATACTAAAACCATAATCGAAAAATACAGTTATATATTTGATTGGTTACAACTCTTCGATTTTAATATTATAGTTATTCTTGCTATCATGATCATTGTAGCAACAATAAATATGGTAGTGGCATTATTGGTGTTAATACTAGAGCGTACACAAATGATCGGAATCCTAAAAGCATTAGGAGCTAATAATTGGGTCATTCGTAAAATCTTCCTTTATAATGCACTTTACCTTATATTAAGAGGATTGTTCTGGGGGAATCTTATTGGGATTTCGCTATTGTTGATACAGCAGCATTTTGGAGTGATTCAGCTTAATCCAGAAAACTACTATGTTAACCAAGCGCCGGTTTATCTCAACTGGGGATATGTATTGTTAGTAAATCTGCTTACGGTATCAGTTTGTTTCTTAGTGTTATTGATTCCTTCCTATATAATAACGAAGATTTCTCCAGTTAAAGCAATACGATTCGAATAGTTTCAGGAGCTATTTCCTGCTATCCGCTACAATCTTGTCCTTTTTAAAGAAAAAAGGACAAGGATTTTCGCTACTATCAGGGCTAGGAGATACAAAACACAACAAAACTCCCATAAGAAAGACAATAAAAGAGACTTTGTGCCTTAGTGACTTTGCGCGAAACCTAGCAAAACC